>PLBD01000287.1 GCA_003135315.1 Acidobacteriaceae bacterium
CGTGCGCGATGATGGCGATATTGCGAAGACTCGTGCTCAAAACTGTCCTTTCCTGCTTTGCGGAAGACCTGGGGAAAACCGCGTTCGATCAGCGAAACGGAGGGAGTCGGACCGGTACAACCAGTTTACAATACGCAGCAATGCGGGCGCCGGGAGATCGCTGTCTAATAGAATCGAGCCGGCCGCTTATCACTCTCAGGGACTGTTGGAATGCGCTTCCTCTCACTCATTACGCTTGCGGTCTCGCTGCTCTTCCTGCCCGTCTACGGTCGCGCCCAGACCACTACGCCACCTGGATCGTCTTCGACGGCTTCGCCTGCTGCTGACGATCCTGCCTTCGCGTCCTTCCAGCCCGTCACCAAAGGCATGAAGCCGCCGAGGGCGACCTCCGCGCCCGATCCCAAGTTTCCTGATCTGCCCGCCGACGCCGAACCGCGCGGCACTGTCGTCATGCTGATTGGGGTGAACGCGAAGGGCCACGTGGAACCCGTCCGCGTTCTCCGCAGTGATGAGCAAGCCTTCGAAACGACCGCCGTCGCCACCGTGAAGAAATGGAAATTCAAGCCGGCGCAGAAAGACGGCCGCCCCATCCCCGTTCAGATCACGGTGGAGATGAAGTTCCAGCGGTAGGGAAGGTTTTGAAGGGGCGCACCTTCAGGTGCGCCGTCAGAACTCCTCTGAATTTGTCATCCCGAGGAGGCCTTTAGGCCGACGAGAGATCTGCTTTTCTGACTCTTGCCGCAGACCGCAGAATATCAGCCCGACTTACCACGTGCTATAGGCCGTGCCTTCGCTGGAGTTCTGATCGCTGCCGCTATGCACGTCGATGATGCCGGGCTCGGTCTGGTCGGGCGACATGATGCTCTCGTCGCTGACCGGTACCCAGGAATCGCGCGAATTGGTGAAGGGATCTTTGGGAAGTTGCTTCAGGTATCCGGCTTGCACCAGATCGTCCAGTGACGTCGGGGCTTTTTGCTTGTCGAGCGTGTACTGGTCGATGAGCGACCGCATGGTGTAGAGATCGTCGCGCAGCGCCGTCTCCTTGGCGTGGAGAATCGACGACGAGTAATTGGGGATGGCGAGCGACAGCAGGATGACGATGATGCTGATGACCACCATCAACTCAATCAGGGTAAATCCGCGCTGGCGCAACCGTTTTCGCATGGCTTGAGCTACCACGTCTTATACTTCGTGCCGTCCAGGCCCGTGCCTTCGGACTTGGTATAGACATCGAAGACGTTCTGTCCGCCCCAGGAGTCGGAGTCGATATCGTCCTGCATCGAGCGCAGGCCCCATTCGTCCTTGCCCGTCATGGGATCAATCGGGATGCGCCGCAGGAAGCGCATTTTCTTCCCATTCGTGTCCACGCCCTTCACCAGCGTATCGAGGTCTGGCGGATATCCCTGGCTGTCGACCTTCACCTGGAAGGCGCCGCGGTCGGCGGCGTCCTTGTAGCGGTCGATGGCGTCGCGCACTTGCCAAAGGTCGCGGCGCAACTCGCGCTCCTTGTTGCGCTGGATGACGATGTGGACCACCGGCGTGGCCGCGGCCGTCAGGATCATCAGGATGGTCATGGCGACCAGCAACTCCACCATGGTGAAGCCGCGCCAGCCAACCTTCCGCAAGCGCGACAACGACGGCCCGCTGGCCGGACGGCCCGGCTCCTGAACGATAAACGCGCGATTGGATTCACGGATGAGCACTGGTCTAATTTTAGTCCTTCCGGAGATTCACGGCTGACCCGAGTTGCTGGGCATGCCAGCCGCAAATGTTGGGAAAACGGGGGGAAGAGCAGGCTCCCAAAAAGTCTGCTTTGCACGCTTTGTAACAGGGCACGACTTCAGTCGTGCCGATAAGCCGTTTATTTTTCTCTCCAAGCCGGCTTTAGCCGGCGGCACCGTGCCCTGCTCTGACTTTCTCCGACAGCCTCTTTAGCCGTGCCAGAAGGTAACACCAACAAGGCGGACTTCTACCCGCTCCCACTGAGGCTTTAGACGGCCCTTCTAGTGAACCGTCACAATCGCCTGCGAGCCGCTCGCCGGGGTGGTTTGCATCGCGGCATTCTTCAACGACGCGCGATTGATGCTCAGCGTCGATTGTCCCGGCGTCCTGGCCTGGAACGTCAGCGTGAACACCGATCCGTCGCCCGAAATCCCGTTCGTCCCTGGCGGCCGCGAGGCCGTGACTTGCAGGATCCCGGCCATGCTGTCGTCCCGGTTCACCAGCGCCACCGTTTGCCCGTCCTGCGAAAGCAAGGTCCCGTTGGAGACATTCAGCAATTGCAGCACGCGCGGGTTGTACATGATCTGCAGCGGCACGGAGAACACATTTTGTCCCCCGGTCAGGTTCACGTTCACGGTGAAGGAGGAACCTACCGGCTGGTCGAGGGTCGGCGGATCGAAGCTGACGATCGCGCTCCCCATCGGGGCCGAAGCGGCGGCCGGCTGTATGGACGCCGAAGGTGCGCCGCCCTGCGCCGGGACCGGCGGAGTCCTGGGCTGGGCCGGGTTGTTCATTGCTCCCTGCGGGCTGCCCGGCTGGCCTTGCGGCGGGGCAGTGTTCGGCGGGGGCTGGCTGTTGTCACGCCGCAGCGAAATCGTATTGGCCGTGCCCACGTCGATGGCCTTCATGTTGCCCGGGCTGATGTCCTGCGCCCGCACGATATGCGGTATCAGGATGAAGACGATCTCGTTGGTCTTGTTCTCAGTCTGCGTAGAGGAGAACAGGTACTTGAACAGCGGAATCGACGCCAGTCCGGGAATGCCGGACAGCGCGCGGGTCTGCTGGTCCTCCAGAATGCCGCCCTGAATGTTGACTTCGCCTTCCTTCATGCGTACTTCATTTTCGATCTTTTTCTGTCCGATGATCGGCTGGTTGATGCCGCCGATGAGCGTGTAGGAGTCCACATCGGAGACGTCCATGGAGATCTTCAGGGTCACTTCGTCCAGACCATGCACGTGCGGGGTGATATCGATGTTGACGCCGACGTCGATGTAGTTGAACTGCGTGTTGACCAGAGGATGAATACCCACACCGCCGATTCCCGGCTGGAACGATCCGGTCGCTACGGGAACGCGCTGACCGATCTTGAGCGACGCCTTCTGCCCATCGGAGGCGCGAATCTCCGGCTGCTGGATCAGCTTGCTGCTGCTGTCGGTCATCAGGAAGTTCGCCGTCGCCGTCGGAATCGTCACCTCAAAGTTGGTGGCGTTCAGGTGGGCCAGGCTATTCAGGTTGATCGATCCCGGATTGGAGGTCGAGGTCGTTGCGGTTCCACCCTGTCCGGAGTTGCCCGATACCGATGTCGTGGTCGTGGTTCCGGGAGATTCCTGCACCGCAATGCTGACGCTGGCCGGCGGATTGATGCCCAAATTGCGCAGCTTGTCGCGCGAAACCTGCATGATGGCCACTTCCACCACCACCTCCGGCTTCGACTTGTCCAGGTCCTCGATCAGCTTGCCGGCCATCACAATCTGGTCGGGCGTGCCCCGCACCACGATCGCCTGTTGCGAGGGGAACTGCTGCAAACGCTGCGTGTCCAGCAGCGTCCGCAGAATGTTGACCATGTCCTGCAACTCGTTCGGCTGGGAAAGATTGCTCAGATAAAAAGTGCGGATGACGCTCTGTTCCAGTTCCTTGCGCTTGGCTGCGGTATCGGCAGCCACAAAGATCGTGTTGGGAGTTACCGGACGCCAGAAAGTCTTAGACTCCAGCGCCGTAATCACCAGCGCTTCCTGCAAAGTGACGCCGTTCAGATCGACGTGGATCTTGCGCGACGTGTAATCCGGATCGAACAGCACATTGATTCCGGCCAGCTTGCCAATGCTTTCGTAGACCGTCTTCGAGTCCTGGGTCAGGTTCAAGGTGATCGGAGTCTGCGAGATGGGCGCAAGTTCCACCGGTCCAGTCGCCTGCTCCGCCCGCTTGTCCAGTTCGGATTCCGTACTCGGCGGCGCAGGCCCAGGATTCTGGCTCTTCTGGATGAGCAGGCGTACTCTGTTCGATTCCTGCTGCGCGATGAAACTGGAGGCATCGATGGCCAGCGCCTGCTCGAAGTCGGTCAGCGCTTCCTGCAATTTGCCGGTGTTCATCAGCAGCTGGCCTTTGTGAACGTAGGCCGCCGCGGCCAGAAAGCGCACGTATTCATACGAGGAACGGTACGTCAGGTCGGTCGGTTTTAGCTGGTAGGCCTCGTGATAATAATTGTAGGCCGTGATGAAATCCTGGCGGGCTTCCGCCTGCTTGCCCTTTTCATAAAGCGCCTTGGCTTGCTTATCGGTGGAGGCGAGTGCCGCCGCCGCCAATACCAGCAGCAGCGCCAGGACAGCAGTAAAGCGTTTCATTACGTTCCTTGAGACCCCAGGGATACGGACCAGACCTTTTGCCTCCGTGCGGCCGGAGAGCCAGGCTCCGGATATAAGACTTGGACCCACGTCAAACGTAAGCACACACTCGTCCCCAGCCCCTCTTGCTTCATGCGGCCGGAACAGAGTTTGTGTTAGTGCTAACCGCGCGATTATAACATCCTCAAACCCTGTTATCGGCGGCATTCATCGTGTTTTAGCATTCGAAGCTTCGCGCGTCACACAAGCGTTAACAGATCTCCAGCGAAGCGTTCGTGCTCCCGGGCGGGCGCCCGAAAGTATCGGGAACTCGAAGGCGCGACTTGCCGAATAAAATACTGCTGCGGTGTGGCTCGCCCCTTGCAAAGTGGACGCAATTTGAGGCTAGAATAGGGAAATGAATTTGTTCAAGCAAGCCTGCGGGGTCGTCTTAGCTCTCTTTTTGGTTTCGTGCGGTGGTTTCTTTGTCTCCAATGACACCGTTACGCAACTGTCGGTGTCCCCGACCAACCCCACAGTGCAGGTAGGCTCGACCACACAGTTCACGGCCACCGGAACCACCGCTATTGGCAATCAGATCGACGTGACCCCAGGCGTGGCCTGGTCTTCGTCGAAGCCTTCCGTGGCTACCGTCAGTTCCTCGGGCCTCCTGACGGGCGTATCGTCCGGCACATCGACGATCTATGCGAGTTATCAGAACGGCTCGACGCAGACTTTCGCGACCATCACCTCGGCTACTCTGAAGTCAATCGCGATCGCCCCCCTGAACACTTCGATTTCCGTGGCAGCCACCCAGCAGTACAGCTGCACCGGTACCTATGCCGACGGCACCCAGCAGGACTTGACGGGAGTTGCCACC
>PLBD01000395.1 GCA_003135315.1 Acidobacteriaceae bacterium
TGTTGCTGTGGGATTACTGGCCCCTCGAGCGGATGTTTGCCGGCGATCGTCCGGCGACCGCCGACGCCATTCCGGCCAAGAGCTTCTGGTGGCTGGTGAAAGAAAAATTCCCGCTGTTCTTCATCTGCATCGTGGACGCGGGCGTCACCATGATCGCGCAGCACGTCGCCGGGGAGCAGCAGCCTTACACCCTGTGGATCAGAATTGAGAACGCCCTCGTCTCCTACACCCGCTACATACGCAAAGCCTTCTGGCCCACGAACCTTGCGCTTTACTATCCGCATCCCGGCAAGTACGTGCACTGGTGGCAGGTGTGGGCGTCAATAGTGGTTCTGGCAGTCATCACCCTGCTGGCGGCGCGGGCCCGGCGGCACAGGTACTACATTGTGGGATGGCTGTGGTTCCTCATTATGCTGGTCCCCTGCATCGGCTTGGTGCAGGTCGATGTGCAGGGCATGGCTGACCGCTACGCGTATGTTTCCTTCATCGGCCTCTTCCTGATGACCTGCTGGGGCGTCTCTGACTGGGCCGCCGAGCGCCACCTGCCCAAGGCGGTGCTGCCTGCGGCCAGTGTCGTAGTCCTCGTGGCGCTGGCAGCGGTTACTTATCGCCAGATTGGCTACTGGCAAGACGACGTAAGTTTGTGGGGCCACTCGGCGGAAGTCACGACCGGAAACTGGAAGGCGGAATATCTGTTGGGTGGAGCCCTGGACGCCGCGGGACGACATGACGAAGCCGCCCAACACTTCTTTCGCGCCGCCGCCATCGAACCCACGGACCCGTTTATCAACCTGAGTATCGCCGGATACGAGCAGACGCACGGCAACCTTGACGCAGCTCTCGAATACTACCAGAAGGCGTTGAAAGAGGCGTGGAACTCGGACCAAAGTACTCAGGTGCTGAACAATATGGCCATCATTTATCGCCAAAAGGGTGACTTGGCGAAGGCTGAGGCGTGCCAGGGCAAAGTGCAGACCCTGCCGAAGCGGGCCGTCAATTGGCAGGGAGCCTGGTGGGAACAAATCATTCCCATGATCAAGCAGTACTTCCATTCAGGCGCGGCCAAGGAGTAGAGCGGCTCTAAATCTTTGCCCCGCGCTCGCTCAGTTGCTCCGACGTCAGGCCGTACAGCGGCGGAGTCGGCACATTGAGCATGCCGAGATAAAGATAGATTTGGCCCCGATGGTGGATCTCGTGCTCCACCATCAGTCGCAGCCACTTCCACACCGTTATGGAGGCGCCATCGGGCGTAGTGCACTTGCGGTTGAGTCCATCTTCTCCGAGTTGGCGGATAATCTCCACCGTCTCGCGATGCATCGTCTCTTGGAACCGGATGACCTCGTCCAGACCGTCCGCCAGTTCCTTGCCGCATCCCCTATATCGGCTGGGCTTACCTTGAATGGTCTCGCCGAACATGTAGCGCTCGATCGCCCCCAGGTGGCGCACCAGATCGCCCAGAGTGAACTTCCCCTCGCGATAGGACCAGTCCAGCTTGTCGGGAGGGATGCATACAACAACCCGCATCGTGCGCTGCTGCACTTTGTCGAGGTAATCGAGAAAAACGTCGAGGTCTTGAGCTTGCATGATGGTGCGTTGGATGGAGCGCTCGGCGCGCCGGCTTCACAAAACCGCAGAAATACGTGTCGCCGCCTGCGCGCCGCCGTTTGCTAAGAGCTAAGAGCTAACGGCTGACTTCCGCCCCTGGATCTCGATGTACACATTGATCAGCGAGACCGCTGCGGGCGTCACGCCAGGAATGCGGCTCGCCTGGCCCAGCGTTTGCGGACGCACACGCGTGAGCTTCTCGTTCATCTCGCGCGAGAGGCCGGAAACCTTGCCGTAGTCGAACCACTCGGGAATCGTGCGCTGCTCCGAGCGCTTCAGCCGCTCGATGGCCTTTGTCTGCTGGTCCAGATAGCCGGAGTACTTAATCTCGGTTTCGACTGACTTCAGCTCGTTGCGGATTTCCGCCGAGAGGTGGAAATCAGTTGTCGGTTGTCGGTTGTCAGTTGTCAGTTGCGGTCCGCGAAGTTCGAAGTTTGTCATCCCGACCAAGGGCTTCAGCCCGCGTGGAGGGACCTGCTGTTCGCGGGAGTCATTAGTATCCTGGTTCGAAAGCAACCTCTCGGAATCTCGCTCAAAGAACTCCGGCGTCAGCCTCACCAGCACCGGAACCAGTTGCTCGATCTTTACCTCCGGCCGCTTGAGAAGCTGCGCAAGCGTCACGCCTGCAGCCCTCGCTTTGTTCAGCAAGTCCATCAAAGCCTCGCAGCCCTCGCTGGCCACTGACAACTGGCCACTGGCCACTGNNGGCGGTCGGCGTTGTCGATGCGTAGGTGCAAACGAAACTCCGCGCGCGAGGTAAACATGCGATAGGGCTCGTTCGTTCCCTTACTGATGAGATCGTCGATCAGGATCGCCGTATACGCTTCGGTGCGGTCGAGGATCAGCGGCGGCTCACCCTTGATCTTCAGCGCGGCGTTGATGCCGGCCATCAGTCCCTGGCACGCCGCTTCTTCGTAGCC
>PLBD01000313.1 GCA_003135315.1 Acidobacteriaceae bacterium
GATCCTCGATTTCGGGCTGGCGAAGGTCGCCCCAACGGCCAGTTCGTCGAACAAGATAGTGGCCGCCAGCACTATGCCGACCGACGAACAGCACCTGACCAGCCCGGGTTCCACGCTGGGCACTGTGGCTTATATGTCGCCGGAGCAGGCGCGCGGGAAAGAGTTGGATGCAAGGAGCGATCTGTTCTCCTTCGGTGCGGTGTTATACGAGATGACGACCGGCACGCTGCCATTCCGCGGCGAGAGTTCTGCTGTCATCTTCAAGGCCATTCTGGATGGGGCGCCGACCTCGGCCGTGCGGCTGAATCCTGAAGTGCCNNTACCAGCACGCGTCGGAGATGCGAGCGGACCTGAAGCGGCTGAATCGGGAAACGGAATCGGGAAAATCGGTTGCTGTATCGCCAGCCGCAAACCCAAGGACTTCGGCCCGCAAGTTCTGGGTTCCGGCAGTCATCGTTCTGCTCGTCGCCCTGGCTGCGGCTGGGGTGTGGTACTGGCGCACCAGGGGCGCTACTCCGCAAATCACCTCCATCGCCGTCTTGCCCTTCGTCAACGCCACGTCTGACGCAAACAACGAGTACCTCAGCGATGGCTTGACAGAGAGCCTGATCGGAACGCTGTCGCAGCTGCCAAACATCAAAGTCATGGCCCGCAGCACCGTCTTCCGCTTCAAAGGAAAAGAGGATGACCCGCGCCAGATTGGCGAGACGCTCAAGGTTGGCGCAGTTCTGATGGGACGCGTCACACAGCATGGCGACGAAGTGGGCGTCGAGGCCGATCTGGTCAATACAGCCGATGGCACGGAACTTTGGGGCTCGCACTATACCCGCAAACTGGCGGACGTTACCGAGGTGCAGGGCGAGATCACCCGCGACATTTCCAACAGCCTGCGAATCCACCTGACCGGCAACGAGCAACAGCGGCTGGGCCGCGCCGGAACTACGAACCCGGAAGCCTACCGGCTGTACCTCGAGGGACGCCAGCTATGGTACGGCCGCACCCCGGAGGGTATCCAGAAGAGCATTGATTTATTCCAGCAGGCGATCGCCGCCGACCCCAACTACGCGCTCGCTTACTCGGGGCTGGCCGACACTTACAACATTGCCCCCAGCTATATTCCAATCCCGACGAAGCAGGCGGAACTGCTGGCCGACGAAGCGGCGCGCAAGGCTGTCGAACTCGATGACACTCTGCCCGAGGCCCACACCGCGCGCGCCATCGCGCTGGCGAACGAGTGGAAATGGAAAGAGGCGGAATCCGAATTTCGCCGCGCCATTGAGTTAAACCCTAACAACGCCACCGCTCACTATTTCTACGCCATCACCTATCTCGCTCCTCTGAAGCGCAACGACGAGGCGCTTGAGCAGTATCGGATTGCGTTATCGCTCGACCCGCTCAGCTCCATCGTCAATACAAACTACGCCCTGATGTTGATGCAGGCCCGGCGGTATCCCGAATCGCTCGCGCAATTCCAGAAAGTCCTTGCACGGGACCCAAACTTTAATCCGGCCCATTACAAGCTATCGCAGCTTTACGCCAACACCGGCCGTTTTGCGGAGGCGGTAGACGAAATGCAAAAGATATTTCCCAAGCCGATCCCGGCCAGCCACGACGCCAAAGGCTATCTCGCACTCACCCTGGCGATGATTAACTCGGACCGCTCAGCCGCCGTGGCCGTCGCAGCCGCGCTTGCTGGAGACCGCAATCAGGCATTCGAATACCTGGAGAAAGCCTATGCTGACGGAGACAGCGAACTGCTATTCGTCATTCGCTTCCCTGCCTTGGACCCGCTTCGCTCGGATCCCCGCTTCAAAGACTTAATGCGCCGCCTCGGACTTCCCGAGTAAGATTCTACCGAATCGAAAGTCAGACTGAGTTCGCGATGGAATCCCGGCGCTCCGATCCGGGTTGCGGCTGGTGCGCAATATTGGTTTCCCGCGAGGATAAATGAGGCTTTGTTTTTTTTTGCGGAGATCCCAAGAGGCGCCTTCGTCAGTCGAGTTGGATTGCAATGACTGCATTTCTGTGCCTGAGCAGCCTGCCGAAAAAGTCGCCGACAATTTTCAGCCANNCGCGCGTCCACCCAGGCGCCCCGCAGGTTGCCGCGCATGTCGCACGGGGCGACGCGGACCTTGGGGTTGTTGCGGATGCGCTTTACTTTGCCCGCGTCAGCCTCGGAATAGATGTAGAACACTTCTGGCCCCGACACTGCCTCCGATTGAGCGGGCGGATGCGCAAACCACACCGGCGTGCAGACGCCGATTCCGCTCTTGCGGAAGGTTTCCAGATTCAGGTATTTCGCGTTGGCGAACTGAGCAACGGCATCGGGCATGGTGCGTACCTCTGTCTAGAGATGAGGTTATCGCATCGGAAGTATCTTCTGCTGCCCAACTCAAACGGGCGCTCTGCAATTCAGCGGTCTTATGATGCAGTCCAGCACCGGATTGGAGCGCTTCACCATCCCAAAGACCTTTTCATTCAGGCCTTTACAGGGCGCTGCCGACCGGCCCCGGCTTTACATTCTTCGCTTGCCTGAGTCACAATACTTCTACAGCAGCATTCCTGCTTTGATCGGGGACTATTCTTGAAGTTGCGCGCCTGGCTATTTCTCTTACTGTTCGTGCACGTTGTGCTGCACCCTTGGGTGCATGCAATGGGCACAGCGGAACCAGGGACAGCCTCGGCCGTGGTCGGCAGCCATTTGGCTCCGCTGGAGAACGGCCTTATCGGTGGCGATCAGTGCGAATTGTGCCGCGTAGGTCATAATGCCACCGTCACTCCTCAGCTACCAAAGACTGCGTTACTGAATCCGCGATGGATTCGTACGACCCTTCAAGCCGTCAACTACGCTTCCCTCCAATCCGACCGCAGACTCCCCTCACGGGCACCTCCGACTCTCTAATTAACTTCGCGCTTTGGAAAACTGTAGCGGCGTGCCTCGATAGCGCACCCTTATTCAATGGCAGTTCTCATTGCTCTAGTGGCCGCCGTGCTCGCGCTTTGTTTGGCACCGCGCCCGAAAGAGCCAAGCGAAAAATTGGAGGACCGATGTTTTGCAAGCTTTCCCTGCGATCGCAACTGACGACGCAGCATGCCGCTAGTCAGCATCAGCGACCACTCAGGGGCATTGCTGTACTGGCCGCAGCTGTCATATTGTTTTCAGTCCTGGTTAGCGCCGAGATTGGCGGAAACTCCTCGTCGATCGCGGGAACCGTGGCCGACCCTTCGGGTGCGGTCATTCCGGGAGCCACGGTTGTCATTACCAATCCGGTCAGTCACTTCAGCCGAACCACGACCACGGACGGCGAAGGCAAGTTCGCTTTTCCGGCTGTTCCCCTGAATCCCTATCACCTCACCGCAAACCTGACCGGCTTTGCGCCCTACGCGCAGGACATCGACGTTCGCTCGTCCGTTCCTTTGAATTTGAAGATCGTCCTTCAGATCTCGTCAACTGCGGAAAACATCACGGTACAAGGCGAGGCCGGCGACCTGCTGGAGAACGAATCCACATTTCACACGGACGTAGACCGCAGCTTGTTCGACCGGCTTCCGCTGGAGAGCACGTCATCGGAGCTTAGCTCCCTGGTTACGCTGGCAACCCCTGGCGTGGCGGCAGATTCCAACGGCTTGTTTCACGGGTTGGGTGATCATGCGGAAAACTCGTTTTCGCTCGACGGGCAGCCCATTACCGACCAACAGAGCAAGGTGTTCTCCAATCAAATACCGCTCGACGCCGTGCAGTCGATGCAGGTGATCGCGGGAGCTCCGCCAGCCGAATATGGAGACAAGACCAGCCTCGTCATTGACGTAACGACACGCACGGGGCTTGGCGCCACGACCCCCCATGGCGATATCACCGCTTCGTACGGCAGTTTTGGTTCATCGAACCTGGATGCTGATTTCTCCTACGGCGGTAAGAATTGGGGAAACTTCATCGCCGCCAACGGGCTGAATACGGGCCGCTTCCTCGATCCGCCGGAATTTATTGTGATCCACGCCAAGGGAAATGAAGAGAACGTGTTTGACCGTTTCGATTACGTATTCTCCAGCGCCGACGCTCTTCACCTCAACTTGGGTTTTACTCGCTCCTGGTTTCAAACTCCCAACTCGTTTGACCAGCAGTTTCACGACATCAACGGCACTCTGGTCTTGAATCCTGTGACCGGCGCTCCCTTGGGTCCGACCGATCAACGCTCTCAGATCCTCACCTTTAACATCGCGCCCACCTGGACCCACACCATCAGCAATAACGCCGTTTTCAATCTTGCCGGCTTCGTACGTCGCGACGCGTACAACTACTATCCCAGCAACGACCCTTTTAACGATCTTGGCCCACCTGACCTGCAGAGAGAAACGGTCGCCCAGCAGCGCACGCTTCTCAACACCGGCGCTCTCGCCAACATTACGTATACGAAGGGCATTCACAATATCAAGGCCGGTATTACGTATACCCAAACATTCCTAAACGAGAATGACCAGCTCGGGATTGTCGACCCAACCTACAATGCCCCCTGCTTGAACGGTGGCGGCGTTCCGGTGAATGGGTTCAACAGCCCATCGCAGTGCGCAGCGGCCGGGTATTCACCAAATACACCGTCCAATCCGATCGCGGCCGGCTCCGCATACTATCCCTACTTCAATCCCGTCCTGCTGCCTTATGATCTGACGCGTGGAGGCGGACTATATCCCTTCGTCGGCCACACCGATGTCAAGGAACTCTCGATGTACGTGCAGGACAACATCACCAAGCGGAATTGGAACTTCAACCTTGGCATCCGTGGTGACATATACAACGGCCTAACCACCGCAAACCAGGCAGAGCCGCGCGTGGGAATCTCCTATAACGTCCAGAAGACCAACACGGTCCTCCGCGTCTCTTATGCTCGTGCGCTGGAGACTCCTTTCAACGAGAATCTGATTCTTTCCAGCTTGGGATGCAGTAACCCCGTCCTCAATCCCCTGCTAGCCTGCTCATCGAGTTCATTGACCAGACTGGATTCGGGCTACCGCAACGAGTTCCATGCAGGCCTGCAGCAAGCCTTTGGCAAGTTCCTGGTCATCGACGGCGAATACATCTGGAAGTACACGCACAACGCTT
>PLBD01000570.1 GCA_003135315.1 Acidobacteriaceae bacterium
TGATCGCCAATCGCGGCGAGATTGCCGTGCGCATCATCCGCGCCTGCCGTGAGATGGGCATCGAGTCGGTAGCCGTCTTCTCGGACGTGGACCGCAAGGCGCTGCACGTCCGTAAGGCCGACTATGCCTTCCACATTGGCCGGCCGGCGGCGAGCGAATCCTATCTCAACATCGAGAAGATCCTCGACGTAGCGCGCCGCAGCCAGGCGGAGGCGATTCATCCTGGCTACGGCTTTCTCTCCGAAAACGCAGGCTTTGCGCGTGCCTGCGCCGAGGCCGGCTTCAAGTTCATCGGGCCGTCGCCCGAGTCGATGGAGATGATGGGATCCAAGACGCGGGCCCGCCAGCACATGAAACGCGCTGGAGTGCCATTCGTGCCGGGCTCGGAACGCGGGCTGGAGCTGGATGCCGCCGAACGGATGGCGGAGCAGATTGGCTATCCGGTGATGCTGAAAGCGGCCGCCGGTGGCGGCGGCAAGGGCATGCGCATGGTCGCGTCGCCAGCGGAGCTGCATTCCGCCTACGAGGCTGCGCGCAGCGAGGCCCAGCGTTCCTTTGGCGACAACGAAGTCTACATCGAGAAGTTCATCGTCAATCCTCGGCACGTCGAGATGCAGATCTTCGGCGACGAGCATGGCAACGTGGTGTATCTCGGCGAGCGCGAGTGTTCTGTGCAGCGGCGCCATCAGAAGGTGCTGGAGGAGTCGCCGTCGCCCATCGTTGACGAGGAGATGCGGCGCCGTATGGGCGAAATCGCGGTCCGGGTCGGCAAAGCGGCGAACTATCACAATGCCGGCACCGTGGAATTTTTACTCGACCAACAGCGTAATTTTTACTTCCTGGAAATGAACACCCGATTGCAGGTTGAGCACCCGGTAACGGAATTCGTCACCGGACTCGACCTGGTGCATTTGCAAATGCACGTTGCGGCGGGAGAAAAGCTTCCGTTCACGCAAGAGGACATCAAGCTACGCGGGCACGCCATCGAGTGCCGCATCTATGCCGAAGATCCCGACAACAACTACTTCCCATCGCCGGGCCTGATTACGCGTCTCATTTCGCCTTCTGGGCCCGGCATTCGCCGCGATAGCGGCATGTACGAGGGTTGGTCGGTTCCTATCGAATATGATCCCCTGCTGGCGAAGCTGGTCGGCTACGGGGAGAATCGTGAACAAGCCATTAACCGGCTGCTGCGGGCGCTGTATGAGTATTTCGTCGGCGGGATCAAGACCAATACATCCTTGTTCCGCCGCATTCTGAAGGACCCGGATTTTCGAGCGGGGAACATCGATACCGGTTTTCTTGATCGGCTTTTGACGAAGCCGAGCAATGAGACGGATGCGCGCCGCCCTATCGTTGCCGCCATCGGAGCCGCAATTTTTGCGACTGCGGAGCCCAAGGCGACGTTAGCCGGAGGGCCGTCGTCTGCGGTGCCCACGAACGGCAACGGCACTGGGCCGGCGCCTATTTCGAATTGGCGCCGTACGGCGCGGGCGGAGATTTTGCGGGAGAGATAAACTTCTGGACCGAAATGTCCCGGCTCGGCAAAGGGAGCGCTGGAACGGGGCAGGAAGCTAATTGCTGGTTACTAATTGCTCGTTGCTATCTTATGACCTATGACGTTGTAGTTGACGGCAAGACCCACCACGTGGAACTCGAACGCGGCGAAAACACCTGGCTGTGCAAAGTCGACGGCCAGGACATCGAAGTGGATGCAGCGTTGACCGCGCGAGACGTACTCTCCCTTTTGCTTGCCGGCAAGGCTTACGAAGTTAAGCGCGAGCGGTCGCTGCAGGGCGAACTCCACATGCTTATCGGCAGCGCGCGCTACGCGGTGGAAGTACGGGATCCGCGCTCGTTGCGCAGTCGCCGTGCGATGGCTGGCGCCGAGGTTGGCCCGCAAAAGGTAAAAGCGCCGATGCCGGGCAAAATCGTCCGCATTCTGGTGAATGAAAAAGATAAGGTGAAGGCTGGGCAAGGCGTCATCGTCATGGAAGCCATGAAGATGCAGAACGAGATGAAGTCTCCCAAAGACGGCGTTGTGCAGAAGATCCTTACAGCAGAAGGATCGACAGTGAATGCCGGCGACGCCCTGGCCATTATCGAGTAGCTGCCCTATCTGTCGCCAACTCGCCAAAACTCTATAAGTCACTCGAGTCGGTTCCCCCGGAGTAGAAACCTATAGCCAGCGTGGATCGTCGTAGAGCCCATATTCCCGAACTGGGAAATACCAATGATTCCAGCGGTCTCCAAAACACGAAAGCGGTCCCGATTTGGGAAGATGCACTCTAGACACCTCTAGCAGAGAGACTAAGGCAACTATAGAGACCAAGTACCGATTCGGGAAGTAGTACTTGTGCTTTGGAAAACCCTGGGAACTTTGTTGCAAGCGGTTGCAGCAGTGGCTGGTCTCAGTCCACGTTTTCAGAGAGTTGACGCGGTAGAAAAATTGCATGTCTCAATGCCGGTATTTGTCTCCACGCTAAGACAAAAAGGCAGGGCTGTGCGGATGATGGCCCTGTGCAGATCTCTGGCGCCGGTCTCCTGTCCCCGACTCCTCGCGGCGCCTGTCGTTGACGTACTTTCCTTGAGTCGAGGCAGCTTTCCCATAGCCAAGTGTCTTGCTCGGCAGTAGGCGGGTGGAGATGGAGAGTTTGGCGATGGCTACTTACGGTAGCAGGCTACTGTTACCGCAACTGTTCTTAATTCTTTACTTTGGATAAGGAGGATCGTCCTTGAAACTTCGTATTGCTTCGCTCACACTACTGCTCCTGGCGCTTGTGGCCGTTCCTGCCATGGCACAGACTGTCTATAGCAATGGTCCCACAAACGGCAACACTGACGCGTGGACCATCAACTTCGGTTATGTCGTTAGCGACACGTTCAACGTGGCGAATAACGGCACCCCCATCACTGGCGCGTCCTTCGCGATGTGGCTTCTCCCCGGCGACACTCTGGGTTCGGCCGAACTGTCGATCACCTCGAGCGAAAACGGCGGCACCAGCTACTTTGATCAGACCGTCAGCTTCACCACTGGCACCTGCACCGCCAACAACTACGGCTACAACGTCTGCGGC
>PLBD01000410.1 GCA_003135315.1 Acidobacteriaceae bacterium
TTCCGTGCTTCCGTGGTGAAACAGGCCTGGTTAATTTGGTTTGCTGCCTATGCTGGGTGCTTCCATGGCGCGGTGCGCCTTGCACTCCGCACACGGACAATTTTCGCGCAGATACTGCCAGGAAAAGATGCCGTGCTGGTGGCCATCGTTCCAGGCGAAGCTGATGGCATACTTGCCGACCGGCTTGGCCTCGGTGGGCCGGGCCGCCGCCTTGAACATGGGCAGCGAGCCGGCGATTGGCTTGATGGGATCGCCCGGGTGACGCCCATCTTTCTCGCGCTCCTCGTTGCACAAGGCGCAAGGGCAGGCATCGCGCAGAAACGGAAAGCTGTAAACGCTGCGGTGACCGTCCTTCCACTCGATCTCCATACCGGTACCGGTGGTGACGTTGACTTTGACGGATTTTGGATCGGCAACTGGGTCCATATGCCTGGCGCGAGTTGGAGTTAGACCTTTCTTGGAACTGCTTTGTATCAGGGCGCGGCTTNNGTCGTGCCCTGATACAAAGCAGTTCCTAGTTTACGTTCTAGTATCGCAGATATTCCGCACGCAAGAAGGCCCGGAGTTGTCTCCGGGCCTCTCACATAACCTCAACACTTTGCTCTCAGGAGAGTTCCACGATCTCGATCATGCTTCTTGTCCGTATGCTTGTTGGACGGAGCGCACGACGTTTTGTCATCCCAGCGCCCCGAAAAAGAGGGCACGGCTGCTCTCCGTGCCCTTTTATCCGATCGTGAACCGCTACATCACGATCTGCTTCACCTGCCGCGTAATGGGGTGCTGCATCTCGTCCAGATCGCCTTTCACCAGATTCAAGGCATACACGCACGACTCGAAGTCGCGCGCCAGCTTGGCGAAGAGCGGCGCCAGACGCGCATACTCAAACTGNNCTTGCCTGCCTTCATCAAGTCGATGAAGCTCTCCAGGCGGTGGCGGCGCAGGCGGAAACGGTTGATGCTCTCGGGAAACATGCCGGCGAAGAACAGGGTGTAATCGCCAATGTGCTTGCGCACCTGGCGCTCGCGATCGAACGACGGCGCCGGTCCATAGATGGGGTCGGTCTCCAGCAGCATTTCGCCTACGTCACTCAAGGGGCGGCCATTGGCATTGCAGACCTTGAAGAGCTGCTCGACCTCGCAAAACTCGTTCAGGACGTTGGCAATGTAATCCTGTACCTCGGGGTCGCGCAGTCCGATGTCGCGGTCGAAATGCTGGTGGACCAGTTCGGTGAACAGTTCCTGTAGCGGGTGAGATTCCGGAATCATGGGACTGGCCGCCTCCTTTTACGTCTGCCCAATTAGATGTGATGCGAGTTCATATCGCACTTTGTTTGCGCAGTGCAAGCGTTTGTCGCAGGCGGCGTTACTCAGGAAGGTTCATCCTGCCGACGTGAGCGCTTCGCCAGCCAGCGGCTTCTGCCCGGGGATGTTGATTTGGAGCGCGATTCATGCGGGTTTGGTTGGCTGGTCGAGTACGAATGCGACGGCTGCGACGCCACTATCAGCAGTTGCAGCGATTGACTGCCAAAATTTCAGGGCATCCCGCACGTGGCTGCCATCATCGACTGTGTGGCGCAATGCGAATCTCCGGAGGGTGCAATCATGGAACGGCAGAACATCGCAGGTAACTCGCCCTATGAACCGATCGTCGGCTTCTCGCGCGCGGTGAAGGTGGGACCGTTTGTATCGGTAGCTGGCACGGTCGCCACCGGGCCCGACGGCAAGATCGTCGGCGAGGGCGACGTCTATGCGCAGGCGGTGCAGGCGCTGAAGAACATCGGCAAAGCCCTGGAGCAAGCCGGCGCAAGCTTTCGCGATGTTGTGCGCACGCGCATGTTCGTCACTGACATCCGGCAATGGGAAAAAGTCGGCAAGGCGCACGGCGAAGTCTTTCGCGATATCCGTCCCGCTGCGACGATGGTCGAGGTGACCGGGTTCGTCTCGCCGGAGATGCTGGTGGAAATCGAGGCGGATGCAATTATCGCGGCAGAGATGTGAGCAATCGCTCTTCGCCGTTCGCGCTTCGCTTTTCGCCAGACCTGCGCCTGTAATTCCTTAGTTTGAATGAGGAAGACCGGCAGCTTATTCGACGAAGATCAGCGGGAACGGGATTGCGATAATCCCAAGGCGAAAAGCGAACGGCGAAGAGCGAAAAGCGGCCTTACTGCGTTACCTCCAGCCCAATTCCCTGTCCTTCGTAAACTCTCTGCCCGGCAGCGGGAATCGTCTTTACCACCATGCGCGTTCCCGCCGGTACAGCCTGAGGTGCATTCGCCTGCGGAGCCGGAGCCGCCTGGCTCTGGATTCCGCTCACGTGCAATCCGGCATTCACGATCTGGCTCACCGCATCGTCTTCGCAGCGGCCGGCCAGCTCCGGCATCACAAATGACGCGCGATCTTCGCTCGCCGCCAGCAGCAAGCTGATCTTGGGCTCGGAGACGTTCACCGCATTGGCGGGCGGACTCTGGGCCACGATCTGGTCGGTGGATGCGCCCGGAATAGTCGCGATCGCGATGCTGCCCAGCTCCAACCCTCGGCGGCGAATGTTGATCTCGGCAGCCCGTTCGCTGTTCCCGATGAGGTCCGGGATGACCACGCGCTGTGGTCCCATGCTCTCCGCCACGCGCACATGCCAGCCCCGCCGTACCTGCATTCCCGGCAGCGGCACCTGCGATATGACGCGCCCCGGCGGCACATCGGAGCTGAAGTAACGGTCTCCCTCGTCCAGCACAAGTCCGTGATCGGCCAGCTGCCGCGCCGCCTGGGTCTGCGACAAGCCAACGATCTTCGGAATGGTTGTCTGGCGGCCATGAATGGCGAAGCGCATCGCGGTCAGCGCCGACGCCATGAAGACGACGAACAGCACCAGCGCGCGCAGCAAGTAGCGAAAGAAGCGTCGCATCAGTGGGCCTCGCTGTCGCCCGTGCCGCTGTCGGGCGTATCGATCTTTTGCGCAACCGCGCTATGCGTCTCCGGTGGAGGCGCGGCAAAATCTTCCGACTCGCGTCCTTGCAGGGCGACCCGCATGAAGTCGATCCAGATCGGCAACGCTGCCATGGCCCCGGTCTCCTTGTTGCCCAGCGTCTTTTTCTCGTCGAAGCCGACCCATACGCCGCAGGTAATCGACGGCGAGAAGCCGACGAACCACGCGTCGGTGAAGTCGTTGGTCGTCCCGGTTTTGCCGCCCAGCGGATGGTTGAGCTTGCTGGCCTGGTAGCCGGTGCCGTGCAGCACTACCTCGCGCAACATGGTCACCATGATGCGCGCTGTGCGTGCGCTGATCACGTCCCGCACCTCGGGATAGTTTTCCTCCAGCACGCGGCCGTCGTAATCGGTGACCTTGCGAATGTAACGCGGAACCACGCGCACGCCGTCGTTGGGGAACGTCGTGAACGCTGCGGTCTGCTCCGCCAACGTGATGTCTGCCGCGCCCAACGCGACCGGCAAATAGGGCAGCAGCGGCGATGTGATGCCGAACTTGCGCGCGTAGTCGATGACCGTCTTGATGCCGCCTACGCGTTCCGTCACCTTGAGTGCAGGAATATTGCGCGACTCGGCCAGGGCGTGGCGAAAGGTGATGACCCCCTCGAACTTGCCGTCATAGTTGTGCGGCGTGTAAGGGCCTGACGACGTGCTGAAGGTAATCGGCGCGTCCAACACAGTGTCGTCGGGCGTGAGCCCCTGATCGATGGCAGCGGTGTAGATGTAAGGCTTGAAGGACGAGCCGACCTGGCGCAGGGCCTGCGTCGAACGGTTGAACTTCGACTGCTCGAAGTCGCGCCCGCCGACCATCGCCATCACATCGCCGGTGGCATTGTCGAGCGCCAACAGCGCGCCCTGCACGCCCGATTCCTGCTCCAGCGACACGTGGCTGGCAGTGCCGTTCAGCTCGACGACTTTCAGGTACACGATGTCACCGACAGCCAGGAATTGCTGCGGCGAAGTGTGCCTGGTCCACTTGATTTCTTCAGGCCCGAGACGCGCTTCGTAATTGCCGAATTTCACCGTCGCCGCCATCGGCTCGACTTCGGTGACCAGAGCGTGAACGTAGCTGCCGGCCACGATCGCGCCGTCCCAATCGACATGGTGATAGGTGGCCAGCGAATCGCCATTCGCGATAACGTTCAGCAGATTGCCCTTCCATCCATGACGGCGTTCGTACGTGGCCAGCCCATCGCGTACGGCCAACTGCGCCGAGCGCTGCATCTCCAGATCGAGCGACGTGTATACCCGCAACCCAGCCTCGTGGACTTGTTCCGCTCCGTACTTCTTCTCCAGATACTGGCGAATCTCCTCCACAAAATAAGGGGCAATATCGTTGGTCTCGGCTTGCAGTTTGAGCTCCAGGGGCGCGCTCTTGGCCCGTTCCGCCTCAGCCGCGGTGATCTTGCCGTCCTCAAGCATATTGTTGATCACCAGATTGCGGCGGTGAAGCGCGCGCTCAGGACTGTTGATCGGCGAATAATAATTTGGCGCTTTCGGCAGTCCGGCCAGCACGGCCGCTTCGTCCAGCGTCAGGTCTTTGGCCTTCTTGCTGAAGTAATAATTTGCTCCAGCCTCGAACCCATACACCCCGTGGCCAAGATAGATCTGGTTGGCGTACAGGGTAAAGATCTGGGGCTTGGTGAAACGGCGTTCGATCTGGATTGACAGCATTACCTCCTGCATTTTGCGGCGGAAGTTGCGGTCGGGCGAGAGAAACAGGTTGCGCGCCA
>PLBD01000325.1 GCA_003135315.1 Acidobacteriaceae bacterium
GCGCGCCGGAGAGCCGCGGGGGCGACCATCGCCCGCAACTTTCCGATCTGCGCGAGTCGGGATCCATCGAGCAGGACGCCGACGTGGTCGCCTTCATCTTCCGCGAAGAGGTGTACAAGAAGGACGATCCCGACCTCGAAGGCATGGCTGAGCTCATCGTCGCCAAACAGCGCAACGGTCCCACCGACACCATCAAAATGGCCTTCGTGAAGCGCTACACGCGCTTCGAAAACCTGGCAGCGGAGAACGAGTACTAGCCGCCTCTACACGCTTCAGGCCGCTCCATACTGTGGCATTGCCGCCGCCGGTCCTATGTAGCGCGCGCTGCCGAAGCCGAGGATCAGGTAGCCGATACCGCACAAGAGAAACAGCAGAACGATTCCGAAAGCGGCGCTCTGGCCAAACGACTTTGCGACATCGATTGCAACAATCGCACTAATCAGGACGTTGACCACCGGAATCAGCATCAGCAGAAGCCACCATGCCGGCCTGCCGACAATCTTCAGGATGATGTAGGCATTGAAGATGGGAATCAGTACGGCCCATCCGGGCTGCCCGGCCTTCTCAAATACTTTCCATCCGGCGACGATGCCGACTAGCGCAATCACCACTGCCAACCCAATTATGGGGCCGCTAAAAAGAGCTCCCATGGGATTGGTAGGGCTGCTCTGCATCATTGCCGACGCAATTGCTGATGTCATGTTTTGTCCTCGGTGCGGGTTGACTTGGTTTAGCGAAATTCGAGTTCCGACTCTGGACACTAAGCATACTATCCAGCGGCAATCTTGGAACACTGAAAAAAGAACCAATCGCTACTTCTTCGCTACCTGCGCAAACACCTTCTCGTACTTCTCCGCGATGGCGTCCCAGCGAAATAGCGCAGCGGCGTGCTGTTTGGCGCGGATGGCCAACTGCTCGCGCGCCCCGGCGTCGTCGAGCAGCGCCTGGAGTTTCGCAGCCAGATCGGTTTCGGACTTCTCGTAACGAATCGCCGCGTCGGCCGCGGTCTCGGCGTTCTCCGGCGTGTCCAGATACAGCACCGCATTGCCCGCCGCCATGGCTTCTACCAGCGCCGGATGCACGCCGCCAACCTCGCAGGCGAAAACGAAAATCCCAGCGTGCTTTTGCAGCGCCCAGTAACCATCACCGTAAACGGCTCCGGTAAAGCGCACGCGCTCGTCGCCCAGCAACTTCAGCCTGTCGGTATAACCGAAGTCATACCGATTGTCGCCAACCATCACCAGCGGCCAGTCGGTGCGCACATTGCGCCAGCTGCGCAAAACGAGGTCAGGATTGTTTTCCGGCTCCAGCCGGCTGACGTAAAGCACATAGCGGCCGGACTCAAGATCCAGACCGTTCAGGTTGTAATCGCCCGCGGGCATCTCCGAACCATAGCCGATGACGACCGACTCGCTGCCATACTTCGCGAGATAGTAGTCGTGAATTGCCTTGGCGTCGGTGACCAACTGGCTTGAGCTGAACGATGACATCCACTCGCAGAAGTGCAGCACCTGCGCGCCCAGTCCCTTCCACTTCTCGCGTTTGCGGTCCAGGCCGTCAACGTTAAGCACGACCGGCTTGCCGAACAGGCGCGGAATGTAGGCGAACGGACTGTTGGCGACGTTGCACAGCAGCACGATATCGTTGTCGCTGAAGGCGACATGCACGGCGGCGAAGAAGGTGCTGACCCAGGTGTCGAGATGCTTCTGGTGAAGACTGGGAACGATGACGCGGCGCACGCGGCGGTCGTAGACATCGTCGGGGCGAGTGAAAGCGCGGCGGCAGTAGACGGTGACGCGATGGCCGTGGTCGGCGAAGCGCGAGCTGATCTGCTCGGCAAAGCGCTCGAAGCCGCCGTAGCGATTGGGAATGCCGCGAGTTCCGACGATGGCGATGTTCATGTGCGAGCAATTAGCAATTAGCCGTTAGCAATTAGCTACGAGCCGCTAGCTACGAGCAACTACAGGGCGGCGAATAATATTCCCCTCTGGCATCTTCTCGATACTTTGCGATCAGTCGATACTGTGCGACAGGATGGACCGAGCGCCTCGGGCGCAAAAGATGATAGCCCCGCCTTTCAAGGCGGGGTGAGCTCCCATTTCGATCCCGAGTCCCCCGGGGACGGCACCTCCGACGCAACTGGCAACCACCCGCCGCCGGGCGATTACCCCCACTGACAACTGGCTACTGCTTCTCCGCATCAATTGCGCGAGGGTCATCACTGAACCACCATAGCAAATCGCGGTCGGAGACGCGGCGGCGCGACTGAATAATTGCGCGCTTCCGGCGGACGCCGTCGCGCGCGCGCCACCAGTACGTCACCGCCGACCACAACCGCCGATCGCGAACAACCGCGTAGCCGAACGTCATCAGGTCGCGCCATGCGACGGGGAAAAACAGCCGCCAACAAAGCCATCCCGACGCGTTCTTGCCGCGCATCAGAAAGCGGTTCTTGGCCGAATGCCAGTTAATAATCAGCGGCAGGTTTTCACGGCGTTCCGGCGTGACGCGTCGCACGTGCCACGCGACCGCGGTCGGTACGTACAGGCATTTCCAGCCCATGACCTGCCCGCGCCAGGCCAGGTCGGCATCTTCGCGGAAAGCGAAGAACTCCTCGTCGAAGAACTCGCCTTCGACCGACACATCGTCGATAAAGCTGCGCCGGAAAAACGCCGCCGCTCCGCTCGCGCCGAAGACATATTGCGGGCGATCGTATTGGCCGCGATCGATCTCTTCGGCGCCTCGATCGAGGTGCCGCATGTTCCGCGTAAAGTAGATTCCGGTGGAGTCGATGATGTTGGTCTTGTGATTCTCCGTCGCCGGGTCCCAGCGAAGCAATTTGCCACAGAAAACGCCAGCGTCAAAACACGATTCGCCGGCACTCGCCATCAGCTGTGTGATGAAGTTCGGGCTGAGCACGACATCGGGGTTGAGACACAAAACGTAATTGCAACGCGAGGTGCGAATCGCCTGATTCTGCCCGGCGGCGAAACCGACATTCTTTTCGTTGTAGATGACGCGCCACTTCGCTTCGACCTCGCGCAGCAGGGCGCGCGTGCCATCCTCGGAAGCATTATCGACGATGACGACATCGAGATCGCGATAGTCCTGTTTCGCCAGCGCAGCGAAGCACTCTTCGAGATATCGCGCCGAATTCCAAGTAACGATTGTGACGGAGACCATTGAGCTAGCGCGCCAGCCGCGCACACAGCTTCAGTTTAGGCGAGTTAATTGTGAAATGGCGATGTTACGCCACAATTCGTCAATGCTGGCCGCCGAATGATTCTTAGCTAGGGCGTGATCTCCCAAACGACGCCGCAGCCTTCCGTGCAGTCGCTGGAGGTCATCCCGCCAATTTCCGTTGTGCCGAAAAGATTCCCGTTAGCGTCGATGGCCACCCCACCGAGTGGAAATCCTCCGTCGCCGCCCCCAGTGAAGTCATGCAGGTCGGTATAGATCCATTGGCCATTGGAAGGCGAAAGCCTGAAAACATTCCCTAGCTGGTGCGCGCCACCCTGGAAGGTTGTCCCATAGAGATTGCCCGCCGCATCCATCGCCAGCCCGTACTTGGGACCGGGATACGATCCAGTAAAGCTGTAGAGAACGCTTTCCATCCAACCCCCGCCCGAGGGTGTGAGTTCGTAAATCGCACCCACGCCATTCGCGCCTCCCGCGGTGGTTGTGCCGTAGAGATTGCCAAGAGCGTCGAAAATCACGCCACCGTAAGGCGCGCTGCCGGCGCTTGGATCTCTCACCGGGAATGTGTAAAGAAACATTCCTATCCATCCGGATTCTGACGGCGAAAGCTCGTAGACGGCACCCGTCCCGTTCCCTCCCGCACTGGAAGCCGCGCCGTAAAGATTTCCGGCACCGTCGAAGATGACGCCACCGTATGGATTTGTGCCGGTGGACAGATCAGACAGGCTATAAGCAACGCTCTCGGTCCAACCCTGCTGGGAGCGCGCGAGTTCGAAGACCACCCCACCATCGTTGACTCCGCCGTAAGTAGTGGTGCCATAGGCGTTGCCCGCTGAATTGAAGACGAGTGCGCCGTATCCGGGTGCGCTGCCATCCGGTTGTCCGGTGAAGCTGTGAAGCACGGCCTCGGTCCAATAGCAGAGCACGCCGCGGCAGGGATTGGATTGCGGACGCACATTGTAGATTGTGCCGATACCGGCTGCCCCTCCGTAGACTGTGGTACCGAATAGAGTGCCGTCAGGTCCGATGGCCAGAGGAGCTTCCGTAAACTGACCATCACTGGTAGTAAAGCTATACAGCGGACTGAATACCCAGCCGGAGCCATGATGCGCGACTTTGAAAACCGTGCCGCGATTGTTAGCTCCGCCGTAGATTGTGGTGCCGTAAAGGTTCCCACCTTGGTCGACCGTCACGGTGGCCCATGGCTCTGCTCCGTCGAGTCCAAACGTGAAATCGTGCAGTACCTGGAAGCTCTGAGCCGGTGCGGATGTTACGAATCCGATCAGCAGTAAAATCAAGGTGAATGATGTCATCATCGCACTAATGGAAGTCCGGGATGGCAGTGAACGGGTCATAACGGTCTCCTTTTTGCGAGGGACAGGCTGACGGTTTGAATCGCACCGCGCACTTTATACCAAATTGTGCGGGAGTTCCAGTGCCGCGCTAACTGGCGACAACGGTTATCGCAATTTGCACTGAAAACTAGTACGCCCCGCGTCCCGACAGCACGATAGGTATCGTCCGCAGGAAGATCTTTGCGTCGAGCCACAGCGACCAGTTGTCGATGTACTTCAGGTCGAGTTGCATCCAGCGGTTGAAGTCCACGTGGCTGCGGCCCTCCAACACCCACGTACACGTCAGCCCGGGCCTCATGCGCAACCGCCGCCGCTGCCAGTCTTCGTACTGCTCCACTTCTTCCGGCACCGCCGGGCGCGGGCCGACAAACGACATGTCGCCGCGAACAATGTTCCATAGCTGCGGCAGCTCGTCGAGGCTGAAGCGGCGTAGCCCGCGTCCCACGGGCGTAATACGCGGGTCATCGCTGATCTTGAACACCGGGCCGTCGAGCTCGTTGAGCTGATGCAGTTCGGCGCGCATTTGCTCAGCATCGTTGATCATGGAACGGAATTTGTAGAGCGTGAAGCGCCGCCCGCCCAGGCCGCAGCGCGTCTGCCGGAACAGCACCGGGCCCGGCGACGTGATCCGGATCAGCGCCGCGATAGTCAGCAATACCGGCGAGAACACCGCCAGCGACGCGACCGAGAGCACCACGTCGATCACTCTTTTGAAGAAGAGGCGCAACTCGCTGTCGGGTGCGCTCGACAGGCTGAGCAGTTGCACGTCGCGAAAATTTTCCAGGTAAATGCGCGAATACGCCGGTGGCAGGAACTCAAGTTGTACCCGGGTGCGGATGCCGAGATCGGCGCAATGCTGCATCACCGGCTCCAGCCGGGCCAGCTCCTGAAGGTTGACGGCGAAGATGACTTCGTCGACGACGTGGTTTTGCAGGATGCCGCCGACCGAATCGAGCGGGAAAACATCGTAGCCGCCAAGCTTGCCAGGCGGCGCGGCGCTGACCTCGGTATGGACAAAGCCCTTCAGCCGCAGCCCCATCCCGCGGCTCTCTTCGATGAGCGTCGCCATCTCGCGCGCCCGCGGTCCGCAGCCGACAATCAGCAGATAGTGATAGCGGCGGAGGCGCTCGCGCATCAGGGAGACGCCCCAATATGACAGGCTGCGTCCCAGCAGCAGGAGAACGAAGTCCACCACCCCGATCAGCAGGACGTAAGTACGGCTGATGTCGTTCTGGCGGAACAAATACAGGCCGGCGTAGATGACCACCAGCACGATGGCAAGCTGGCTGACGATGTTAAGGATGAGCTGGATGGGATTGCTGAGTTCCAGATCGCGATAGAAGCTGGAAAAATATCCCACGATCGCCCAGATCACCAGAAAGGCAAGCAGCAGCGGAAGATAATGGCTGAAAGGATAGATTCCCGGCAGGTGTTCGCTGAAAAATGCAGAGTGGACGAGGAAGGTGCGCAGCAGGTAGGCCACGACGAAGGCAACACAGGTCACCCCAAGATCGTGCAGCAGGGTGATCGTACCCAGGAGTTTGGATCGTCGATCGAACACAATAATGCCGTTTACCGAAAGGTCGCGGAACGGCAAGTCCAGCGGCCGTACCCGTGGGAGACGTCAGCGAAGCAAGCGCAGAAGGAACGGATGTGGCCCCGACGCCACGCGCGCGCTTCGAAGCTTAACTTTAGCAGGATTTCTTGCCCTTATGCCACTAGTGTAGGCTACTGAGTAACGTACACGCTTCGATGCCAACCAGAGAAGAATCGTCCCCGCCGGAACTGCTGCCCGCAAGTGCGTCGCGTCCAAATCAAGCGGCGGTCCAGGGCATAGATCGAAAGGCTTTGATCAGTTTTCTGGAAGGCGCAATCTTCCTCTTTCTCTGCCTGTTTGCCATCCTGTTGCCCCATTCCATCAAGGGCGCGCAACACTCCTGGCAACTTGCGTTCCTGTTCTGGCTGGTAAAGCTGGTGGTGCAGCGGACGCGTCCGTTTCCGCAACCGCTGACGGCGCCGCTGCTGGCCTTCGTCACGCTCAGCGGAATCTCCACTGCGCTCAGTCCCGATCCCTACTTGAGCTGGGACCGCATGAAGATTGTGTGCCTGGTGCTGGTGGGCATCGTGGTTGCGCAAAACTTGCGTCGGCTGACGCAGGTCCGCACTCTCGTTTTCTTGCTGATCTTGTCAGGACTGGCGGCCGCGGCCTTCACCGGGTGGCAATACACGTACGGCGTGGGAGTCAGGGTTGCTCTGATCGCTCCGCAGACGCCTCTGTACAAGGCGAACGTTTTCCATGATGACATCATCACCCGCATCAACGGGAACCGCGTGCACAGTCCGGCGCAACTGGAGCGCGCCATCGAGCAGAGTGCGGCGGGCAGCCTGTTGCGCATCGACTACGTGCGCGGATTTCCTTTCCACAAGAGACGGACGGTCGTCACGCGCGAGCAGATCATGAGCAGCGGCTTTGGCACCTATTGGTTGCAATTCGCCAGGGGTAAGCCGTTTCGCGCGCAGGGCACGCTGGGGCACTATGTGCTGTTTGCCGAGATACTGATGCAGATCGGATGCATGACTTGGGCGATGCTTCTGAGCACCGCGCCCCGAAGCAAAGGACTGCGCCTGCTGTTGGCCGTGGCCTTTGCCTCGTTGACGGCCGCCTTGTTCCTTACCGAAACGCGTGCCGCGCTGGCAGGGCTTGCCGCGGGCGGTTTTGTCGCGCTGTTCCTGCTCGCCGGCAAGCGCTCGCGGATTTGGGCGAGTCTCGTGCTGCTCATTCTGGTGCTGGCATCGGCGGCATGGATACGCCACACTCGCGGGCCGCAGTGGACTGGAACGCGCGACCCGGGCACCCATTTCCGCACCATGATGTGGCAGGATGGCCTGCGCCTGATCGCCCAGCATCCCTGGTTCGGCGTGGGGATGGAGACCATTCGCAATCACTGGAGCGAGTGGAACATCCGGGCATTTATCTATTTCCACGACGAGAGCCACTTCCACAATGACATGATCCAGATTGCGGTAGAGCGCGGGATCCCGGCACTGGCGGCGTGGCTATGGTTCGTGATCGCGTATGTGATTTTTCTCTTCCGGCTGATTCACCGCTGGCGCGAGCGGAGCCGTTTTGCCACCGGCGTCGCCGCCGGCGTGCTCGCCAGCTTTATCGCCTACCAGACGACCGCTTTGGTGCACTATGACCTGGGGATAGAATCTGTGGCGATGATCCTGTTCTTCTATTTTGGGTTGGCGATCGCGCTGGAGCGCATGTTAGGCGAGCCCGGCGCGATCGATGTGCAATAGGTGCGCGGCGCAAAAGCAACTTCCGCCATTCCGTCTACCAGCTCGGCCTCTGTGACTTCGGGCACGCGGCGAGGTGGGCCCTGGATTCCCGTCCTGCTGCTGGTGTTGTTCACCATGCAGTGCTTGTGGTTCATCGGCACACAATCGCTCACCCATGACGAACCCGGCCACATCATTGCGGGACTGGAAGCGTGGCAGCACGGCCGCTTCGAGATGTGGACCGATCACCCGCCGCTGGGCCGCTTCTGGCTGACGCTTCCGCTGGCACGCGCCCATGTCGAGATCGTGCAGGAGCCGCTGGCGCGAGGATATCGCGTGACGGCTATGCAGCCCGGCCCGGAATGGCTGGCCTGGCACACGCGGCCCATGAATGTACTGCTCGGCGTTGCCCTTGGGATCACGCTGTGGTTTGCCACGCGCCAGTTGTTTTCTGAAGGCGCGGCCAACGTAGCGCTCGCACTGTTCGCCTTCACACCATCGCTGATCGCGCATTATTCCGTCACGACGACCGATGGCATCGGAGCGCTGTTCGTATTCCTCACCGCCTTCCAGCTTGTGTTGTGGAGAAGCAACCCCGGCATCAAGCAGACGGTGCTGATGGGTCTGGTTCTCGGCGGGCTGCTACTGGCGAAGTTGTACACACCTCCTGAGGTGCTGCTGGCCCTGGTGCTGATGCTCGTGCTGCGACGCGAGGGAGGCCTGAAGCGAATTCGCAACCTGAATTGGACGCCTGCTTTGGCCGCGCTCGGCATCGCACTGCTGACGTTGTGGGCAGGATATCTGTTCCACGTCTCGCACCTGAAAGTCGCCGATGGACAGGTGGTAGCGACATTTCCCAATCGCGAGACGAAGACCTGGGCGACAAAATCTCAGACACAACTCGGATTACTTGTTCCCGCCGGAGAGTATGTCGAAGGCTTGCGTGAAGTGGCGTTCAGTAATCGACATGGACGGCCGGCATGGTTCCTGGGAAAGATCTATCCCAAGGGAGGAATCAAGCTTTACTATCCCGTCGCCATCGCGCTGAAGTGGCCGACGATTCTGCTGCTGCTGTTCTTCGCGAGTTTGCTATTGGGAGTTCGCCGGAGCTGCCGCGTTCCCGGTGATCTGCTCATCGTGTGTCTTTTTGCTGCCGTGTTCCTGGTGTTCGCCTTGCAGTCGCGCATCTCCATTGGCGAGCGCCACATTCTGCCGCTGTATCCCTTCGCACTGTTGATTGCGGGCGGCATCTGGGAGCACGCGCGCAAACATCGCACCGCTATGGCAGTCGTGGTTCTGGCGCTTTGCCTCAATGCCGCCGACGCTCTTCGTTACGCGCCCGACTACCTGGCGTACTTCAATATTTTCGTGAAGCCCGAAAATAGCTGGCGAGTGCTGACCGACAGCAATCTGGATTGGGGACAGGGACTGCTCGCGTTGCGCGCCTACGAACAGCAGCATCCCGATGAGACGTTGCACCTCGCCTATTTCGGATCCGTTGATCCAGCGCTCTATGGAATCAAGGCAACGCCTCTGCTGCCGGCCGAGCAAGTGAGTGGCAAAGTTGTTGCAGGCGCGAGTTGTCTTTCAGGACAAGTATTGGACGACTACGACCGCTATCACTGGTTGTGGCCGTATCCCCCGCAACAGGTATTGGACCATTCGATGTGGGTATTTGACACAACGACGAAATAGGATGGCAGCCAACACGGTGCCCAGCGTTTGTGTGCTCCGCTTTGGAATTCGTCCTTTCTTGAAAGGGCACGGCTTCAGCCGTGCCGTCGACGTGCGAGGCAAAAGGCCTTTAGGCCCTG
>PLBD01000409.1 GCA_003135315.1 Acidobacteriaceae bacterium
TCGCCGCGGGCTTCCGCTTCGATTTCCTCCTCGAAGTTAATGAAGATGTTCATGTGGTCCTTCAGCAGCTTCGCCGCCAAACCCAGCGCGTCGGCGGGAGTGACCGAACCATTGGTCCAGATCTCGATTGCGAGTTTGTCGTAGTCGGTGATCTGTCCCAGACGCGCGGCCTCCACGGAGTAGTTGCACTTGCGCACCGGAGAGTGTACCGAGTCGATGGGAATGAATCCCAAGCCCAGGTCTTCATCGAAATTCTTGTCCGCTGAAACGTAGCCGCGGCCCTTCTTCAACCGCATTTCCATGTCCAGCTTTCCACCTTCGCTGACGGTCGCGATGTACACGTCCTTGTCCAGCACTTCCACGTCGGCGTCGGCCTCGATCATGCCCGAGGTAATCACACCCGGCTGATCGGCGCGTAGATAAATCGCCTTCGGCGCATCGCCGTTCAAACGAAACGGAATCTGCTTCAAGTTGAGGATGATGTCCGTGGCATCCTCCACCACTCCGGGAATCGACTGGAATTCGTGCAGCACGCCTTCGATCTTCACCGCCGTGACCGCGGCTCCCTCGATCGACGAAAGCAACACCCGCCGCAGAGCGTTGCCGATGGTTGTACCAAACCCGCGTTCGAACGGCTGTGCCCAGAAGTGACCGTACTTGTCAGTCAACGTCTCGGTGTCAGTGGCCAGCCGTTTCGGTTTTTGAAAGCCTTTCCAAAGCATTTGTGACTCCTCTATCTCTTCGGGCCGTGCTGCTCGGGTTGACCATCAAGGTCACACCCGGCTGATCTGGCGCGAAGGTCTGTGGGAACTGCGCCTGCTGCCGCAATTCCGTGGTTGAAAGCTAGTTACTAATTCCTAGTCACTTGTTAGCCGCAACTACAAGCTATTAGCTATAAGCTAATTGCTAATTGCTTCTTCTACTTGCTATACAGTTCCACGATCAGCTGCTCGTTCAGCGGCTGGTTGATGTCTTCACGCTTCGGCAGCGCCATCACCCGGCCCTTGTACGCATCGCGATCGACTTCCAGCCACGCCGGCGGCGCCTGGTGACTGGCAAACTCTTTGGCCGTCTCCAGCATTACCAGCTTCTTGCTGGCCTCGCGCACGCCGATCTCGTCGCCTGCCTTCACCTGATAAGAAGGAATATCGACCTTCCTGCCATTGACTACGACGTGACCATGACGCACCAGTTGGCGCGCCTGGCGTCGCGCCACGGCAAAGCCCAGGCGGTAGACGACGTTGTCCAGCCGGCGTTCCAGTTGCTGCAACAGCACTTCGCCGGTGACGCCCTTAGTGCGCACGGCGCGCTCGAAGTAGTTGCGGAATTGGCCTTCCTGGGTGAAGTAGATGCGCTTGGCTTTTTGCTTCTCGCGAAGTTGCAGGCCGTAGCCCACGATCTTGGCCTTGCGATCTTTACCGTGCTGGCCGGGAGCGAAATTGCGCTTTTCGATCGGACACTTGTCCGTGAAGCACTTTCCGCCTTTGAGGAACAACTTCATTCCCTCGCGGCGGCAGAGGCGGCATACTGCGTCTTTATAACGCGCCAAGTTACTTTCTCCTTGTAAGACAGTGGCTAGTGGCCAGGTGTTCAGTGGCTAGTTCTGCCCCTGATCCGTGCTTTGCAACTGCTTACTTGTTAGCGATCGGTTTACAGGACTTGGCGTCCCTTCCTCCCGATCAAAATTCATTAGTGGTCAGCGGATAGTGATTAGATGTCGCTGCAATCACTTTCGACCCATGACCAGAAATCAAGTGCCAGCGGTCCACGCCAGTGTTTTCTAGCCACTAGCCACTGACCACCAGCCACTTCCTACACTCTGCGTCTCTTCGGCGGCCTGCACCCGTTATGCGGCACCGGCGTCACGTCCCGGATGGTGCGGACATCCAGCCCTGCGGCCGACAGCGCGCGCACCGCCGACTCGCGTCCCGAACCCGGGCCGCTCACCCGCACGTCCACGCTGCGCATGCCGTGATCGCGCGCCTGGTTGGCCGCGTTCATCGCGGCCTGCTGTGCGGCAAACGGCGTTCCTTTACGCGATCCGCGAAAGCCCAGCGATCCTGAACTCTTCCAGGAAACCGTATTTCCGTTCGGATCGGAGATGGTGACAATGGTGTTGTTGAAGGACGCCTGCACATGCACCAGTCCATGGGGAATGTGCTTGCGCTCCTTCTTCTTGAACTTCTTGGTCTTGCCCTTCTTGTCGCCTGCGGCGGAAGCTGCTTTAGCCATGGGTTATGTTTTACCCGCTGCTTTCTTTTTATTGGCCACCGTGCCCTTGCGCGGTCCTTTGCGGGTGCGGGCATTGGTGTGGGTGCGCTGGCCGCGGACCGGCAGGCTGCGGCGATGCCGATACCCGCGATACGAGCCGACTTCGATCAGGCGCTTGATGTGCATCGAAATGTCTTTGCGCAGATCGCCTTCAACGTTGCCTTCCTGCTCGATGACCTGGCGGATGCGGTTGACTTCGTCCTCGTTCAGGTCGCTGACCTTCTTGGTCGGCTCTACACTCGCCGTTCCCAAAATGCTCGCCGACCGCGAGTTGCCGATGCCGTAGATGTACGTCAGCGCTATCTTGATGTGCTTGTTGCGCGGTAAGTCCACGCCTGCAATACGTGCCATAAATACCCCGTAGCAATTAGCAACTGGCAATTAGCAATCAGCTAAATCCGTTGCTCGAAATGTCTTTGATTCCTACTCAATCCTGCCGTCGGAATCGTTTGACCGCTTGTGTTGCAAAAGCTAGTTGCTAGCTGCTAATTGCTAGTTGCTAACCTTGCCTCTGCTTGTGCTTTGAGTTCTCGCAAATGACCCGCACTACTCCATGCCGGCGAATCACCTTGCACTTATCGCAAATCTTCTTGACCGATGCTCTTACCTTCATGATGCCTCTAGTACCCCTTCAAGACCTGTCATCCTGGGCGCAGGCGGTCTTCTCTTGACCGCCGGAGTCGAACGACCCCTACTTACTTATATCGATACACAATCCGCCCTCGCGTCAGGTCGTACGGCGATAACTCCACCGCTACCCGGTCGCCGGGAAGAATGCGAATGAAGTTCTTGCGCATCTTGCCGGAGACATGCGCCAGCACCTGATGCTTGTTCTCCAGCTCCACTTTGAACATCGCATTGGGCAGGGGTTCAACCACCACTGCCATCACTTCAATCGCGTCTTCTTTACTCATTCACACTCAGTTGCCAATGACCAGTGGTCAGTGGCTAGTTTTTACTCCTGTTACCCGCAATCGCCAGTTGTTGACCGCCCACTACTCAGTCAAGATCACCGGCCCATTCTTCGTTACTGCCACGCAGTGTTCGAAATGGGCGCTATAACTTCCGTCTTCCGTCACCGCGGTCCACTTGTCGTCCAGCACCCGCGTCGCCGGACGTCCCATGTTCACCATCGGCTCAATCGCGATCACCATGCCGTCGCGCAGCCTGGGTCCGTGTCCCGGCGTCCCGTAGTTTGGGACTTGCGGATCTTCATGCAGCCGCGTGCCAATGCCGTGTCCCACAAACTCGCGCACTACGCTGAAGCCGTTGGCCTCCACATACTGCTGCACCGCCGCGCCAACATCGCCAACCGTATTGCCCACCCGGGCCGCTTCGATCCCTTGCGACAGCGATTCCTGCGTTACGCTCAGCAGCTTCTGAAGCTCAGGCGTGATCCCGTCGCCCACGGGCACCGTAATGGCCGCATCCCCGTAATACCCGTCCAGCACCACCCCGCAATCCAGGGAAACAATGTCGCCTGGTTTCAGGACCCGCCGTTCCGACGGAATGCCGTGCACAATCTCGTTGTTTACGGAAGCGCACAGCACGCAAGGGTAATCGTAATAGCCTTTGAACGCCGGCTTGGCGCCCAGGTCCCGGATCTTGCGCTCCGCTACCCGCTCCAAATCCATCGTGGAGCATCCCGGCGCCACGGCATCTCTCGTCGCTTCCAGCACCTGACGGACAATGCGCCCGCTGCGGCGCATCTTCTCGATCTCCGAAGGCGACTTACAAACGATTGACATTCTCGATCGCGCTAAATGCCTGCGCCATTACTGCTTCCACCGGCTGCTCGCCGTTCACCTCAATCAGCCGTCCGCGGCCCCGGTAGTAATCCACCAGGGGCAGGGTCTGCTGCTCGTAGGCTTTCATGCGCTCCGCAAAAACGTCTTCCGCATCGTCCGGCCGCCTGGCCAGCAGCGTGCCATCGGCATCACAGGTACCCTGGACTTTGGGAGGCTGGAGGTAGACGTTGTAAATCCGCCCACAGGTGGGACACGAACGGCGTCCGGTAATCCGTTGCAGTAGAACATTATAATCCACCACCAACCGGATCACAACCGGTGCCGCGCACGCCTGCTGCGCCACAATGTCGCCCTGCTTCGCTCGCCGCATCTTCTCCAGATGTGCGTCCAGCCATTCCGCCTGGGGCACGGTCCGGGGAAAGCCATCCAGGATGAACCCGCGAACGCAGTCCGCCTGCTCCAGCCGGTCCGCCACCATGTCGCAAACCAGTTCGTCGGAAACCAGTTCGCCCCGCTCCATGATCGCCTTGGCCCGCATCCCCAGCTCGGTCTTCTGCGCCACATTACTCCGCAGGATGTCTCCCGTGGAGATCTGCGGAATGCCAAAGGTGTCAGCGATCAGCTTGGCCTGCGTTCCCTTGCCGGCCGCCGGCGGTCCCAGCAAAATAATGGGACCCACCACCCGCCCGTTCACCTTTACACCCACTGCCGCGGAAGTCTGCGCTTCCATGTTCTGTACCCTCGCAGGGTTGGAGCTCCCGGTACTCCGAAAACAGCAACTAGCAACTAGGAGCTAGCAGCTAGCAATTAGCTCTTTACCTTCTCCTGGATATCTTTGGCCTTCCCAAGAGTATTTCTTACCATGCTCTTCTGACATTCACGAAGACCGGCGCAACTCGTTTCAAAAGCTAATTGCTGTTTGCTAATTGCTAATTGCTTCTTCTTACCACGTCGCCCTGCGCCCGCGGATCCTTCCGCTGCGCGGGGTAAATCCTTCGTAGTGGCGCATCACCAATTGCGACTCCACCTGATTCACCGTATCCATGGCCACGCCCACCACAATCAGCAGCGACGTTCCGCCAAAGTAGAAGTTCACGCCCAGACCGTTGGTCACCCAGCTCGGCAGCCGTTCAAAGAATCCGCCAACCGGGCCCCACAGGTGGTTCAGCCGGATGCCGGCAATCATCCACTCCGGAATAAACGAGATCAGGATCAGGTACAGCGCGCCCACCAGCGTGATGCGCGTCAGAATATCGTTGATGTAGTTCGCTGTCTTCGCGCCCGGCCGGATGCCCGGAACAAATCCGCCATACTTCCGCATGTTGTCCGCGACTTCGGTCGGGTTGAACACAATCGACACGTAGAAGTAAGCGAAGAAGATGATCCCGATTGCGTACAGCAAGGTATACAGCGGCTCGCCCCACTGCAACGCGCGCAGCATCGGGCCAAAGTACCGGTTGTCCTTGAACAGCGCTCCCGCCGTCTGCGGCAAGGTCAGCACCGACGACGCGAAGATCACCGGCATCACGCCGCCGGAGTTCACCCTCAGCGGCAGGTGCGTCGACTGCCCGCCCATGATCTTGCGTCCCACCACGCGCTTGGCATACTGCACCGGAATGCGGCGCTCGCTGCGTTCCACGAAAACAATGAACGCCACCACCGCCACCATCAGCACCATCAGCATCAGCATGGCGGGAACGGTAAACGCTCCCCACGCCTGGGACGAAACTTTCTCCGCCAGGTCCATCACGCCGCGCGGCAGGCCCACCACGATGCCGGCAAAGATCAGCAGCGACATGCCGTTGCCAATCCCGCGCTCGGTGATCTGCTCGCCCAGCCACATGACGAATGCGCTGCCCGTGGTCAGGGTCAGCATCGTCATCAGGATGAACCCAGGACCAGGTTTTAGAACGAAGTCTCCCGCCTTTTCCAGCCCGATCGCGATCCCAAACGACTGCACCGAGCTTAGGCCCAGCGTAAGGTAGCGGGTCCACTGGGTAATCTTCTTGCGCCCCAGCTCGCCTTCTTTTTGCAGCTTGGCCAGCGGCTCATACACCACCGTCAAAAGCTGCAGGATAATCGATGCCGTGATGTACGGCATGATGCCCAGAGCAAAGATGGTCAGGCGGCGCAGGTTGCCGCCGGAAAACAGATCCACGAAACCGAGAAGCGATCCCCGGTTTTGATTGAAGAACTCTTCCAGCTTGAGGAAGTTCACACCTGGCGTGGGAAGATGTCCGCCCAGCCGGTAGATCGCAAGCATAGCCAGCGTAAACAGAACCCGCCGGCGCAGGTCGGGGATGCGGAAGATGTTAGCCAGCTTTTCGAACATTACTGCAAGACCTCAACCTTGCCGCCTGCCTTGATGATTTTTTCCTGTGCCGACTTGGAGAACTTGTGCG
>PLBD01000258.1 GCA_003135315.1 Acidobacteriaceae bacterium
TTTTGGCCCTCATCACGGCCACGTCGCGTGCGTTGTAGCGCGGCGTCTCCTCCTGCTTGTAGCTCTGGTCGTGCTCCTCGTCGACGAGGATGAGGCCGAGATTAGGCGCGGGTGCAAAGATGGCCGAGCGCGTGCCGACGACGATGGGCGCGTCGCCGCGGCGGATGCGACGCCATTGCTCGCTGCGCTCCTCGGGCGTGAGCGCGGAGTGCAGCAACGCGACCTTTTGCCCGAAGGCGGCGTCGAGCAGGCCGGCGGTTTGCGGCGTGAGGCCGATCTCCGGCACCAGCAGCAGCGAGCCGCGCCCAGAGGCCAACACCTTCTGCATCGCCGCCAGGTAGACGGCGGTTTTGCCCGAGCCGGTGACGCCATGCAGCAGCATGGGAAGAAACCTGCGTTCATCGGTAGAGGCTACGATCGTTTCCAGTGCGGATCTCTGCGCCGGAGTAAAAAGAAACTCCAGTTTGCGCGGTTTGAGGCCCGACATGTGAAAGCTGGCGGCCTCTTCACTGAGCTCGACGACACCGCGGCGTACCAATGTCTGAAGCGTAGTTCGCGGGGAGGGGAGTTCACGTAGGGCCCCCAGCGGTGCGCGCTGGCCCTCCTGCTGGCGCAGGTAATCGACGATGGTCTGTTGATTAGTGTTGAGTTTGCCTTCGATCTGCTTCAGCGTTGCGATCTGCACTGTGCGGCTGGCATCGCGGACATCGCTGAGGTCCTCGCGGGCGATCCACTTCTTGCGTAACAATGTTTGCAGCACTGCCCGCGAGGCTCCTGACGTCGACCGCAAAGTCGCTTCGCGAACGATTTCGCCGTCGCTAAGCCGGTTGAGCACGGCGTATTCCAGCATCTGGTGCTCAGGCTGCTTGCGCGAGCGCAGCGATGAGCCGATGGTGGAAGCGGCATGCAATGCGTCGATGCCCTTGTCCGTGATGCGATATCCCAGCACCCGGCGGAATTCGGCCGAAAGCGGCAGCATGGTACGGAAGACTTCACCGATGGGTGCGATGTAGTACTGGGCCATCCAGCGGCCTAGTTGCATCAATTCCTGCGCGAGCGCAGGAGTGGAGTCGAGAACCTGGCTCAGGCGGCGGGTCGTGAAGGTCGGCTCGCGATCATGCAGTTCGGTGACGATGCCGGACAGTCGTTGCTCGCGAAAGGGGACGATGACACGGCCACCAACCACGGGCTCAAGCGAGTTCTCGGGGATGCGGTAGGTGAAGGTGGCGTCCAGCGGGACCGGCACGGCCACATCGCAGAATTGCGGCATTGCAGCCTAGCCAGCCTCGGGCGGACGTTGGGGCGCGGTCAGGCCGAGGTAACGCATGACCATCTGCAAGTCTTTCCAGGTTTCCTTTTTTTGCCGCGGATCGCGCAGCAGAAACGCAGGATGGTACGTTACGGCGAGCTTGCACTCCAAGGGCTCGCCAGTGCCGGCGGCGGTCCGCGGCGGCGAAAAGTCGTAAAAGCGGCCACGCATGGAAGCCATCGAATCACTTACGCCGAGCAGGTTCTTCGCGGCGGTTGCGCCCAGCGCCACGATAACCTTCGGCCGGACGACTTGAATCTGCCGCATCAGGAAGGGCGAGCATGCGTCGCACTCATCGCGCTCGGGCGTGCGATTTCCGGGCGGCCGGCACTTCACAATGTTGGCGATGTACACCTGCTCACGCTTAACGCCCATGGCGGCGATCATGTTGTTCAGCAGTTGTCCGGCGCGCCCGACGAAGGGCAAACCCTGGGCATCTTCGTCAGCGCCGGGACCCTCGCCGATGAACATCAACTGGGCGTGCGGATCTCCAGTTCCAAACACGACTTGTTTGCGGCCAAGCTTGCCGAGTCCGCAGCGCTGACAGTTGGGCCCTATGTCATCCTGGATGATGCGTAGCAGCGCATGACGGTCGGCATTCGCGGTATTCACAAAGGCGGTATTGTCGGTCGATGTCAAGGCAGCATCGCACGCCGACGTCTCTTCCGGGGAGATCTCCAGCCGGTCGCTTACGAGATACGTGGACGCTTCGCGACGATACAGGGGCCCGATACCCAGTTCACGATAGAACTGCAGGCGGTCGCGGACGGCGTTGCGATCAACAGGCATGTGTGGAGATTGTAGTCTACGACGAGCGTGATGGAGATAATGCCGCCCGCGTTTGCCGGAGGCGAAGAGCTTCGTCAAGTATTCTCTGAGCTACCTTCAACTTGCTTGCTTCAGGCACGAGAATCGCGTCGCTGGAGGTGACGATTGTCACCTCGTTACGATCAGAGTTGAAGCCGATCTCCGGGCGTGAAACGTCGTTCAGCACCATGGCATCGGCGCGCTTCTTGCTCAGTTTTGCGCGCGCATTCTCCAGCAGGTTCCCGGTTTCGGCGGCGAAGCCAATCAGCATCGGCGAGGTCCTTCCTGCGGCGTGGCGCAGGCTTCCGAGATCGGCAAGGATGTCGGCGTTAGGCTCAAGTTGCAGTTCCATGGGCCCGTTGCGCTTGATCTTTTCGGAGGCAAAGTTCTTGACGTGATAGTCCGCAACAGCGGCCGCCATGATGATGAAGCTGGCTTGCTCCCAGCGATCAAGCACCGCGCTGCGCATCTGGTGAGCGGTTTCGACGAAGATGCTGTGAGCAGCGCTCGGTGGCTGCAAGGCCGTCGGGCCGCTCACCAGAACGACCTTGGCACCGCGGCGCAACGCGGCTTCGGCAAGCGCATATCCCATCTTGCCGCTGGAGCGGTTGCCAAGATAGCGAACGGGATCGATCGGCTCGTGCGTGGGTCCGGCGGTGATCAGTACGGTCTCGCCTGCAAAATCCTGCGCGATTCCCAGGCACTCGAGCGTAGCTGCGGCGATCTGTTCCGGCTCGGCAAGCCGCCCTGCGCCAACCATCCCACAGGCAAGATAGCCGCTGCCGGGCTCGACAACCTGCACGCCGCGGCGCCGCAGGATCTCCAGGTTAGCCCGCGTTGCAGGATGCTCCCACATGTTTACATTCATCGCGGGTGCGATGATTACCGGCGCGCTGGTTGCGAGATAGAGCGTGCTGAGGAAATCGTTGGCAATACCTTGCGCAAACTTGGCGATCACGTCGGCGGTAACGGGGGCGACCAGCAGGCAGTCAATCGATTGCGCCACGGAGATATGTTCGACCGCCGAGTCGAGATTTGGCTCCTCGGCAGACGACCCGAACATACTGGTGATGACTTTTTCCCCTGAGAGGGCCGCAAATGTGAGAGGACGCACGAACTCCTGCGCCGCTGCGGTCATGATAACCTGCACTTGCAGACCGCGTTCCTGCAGGTGGCGAACGATTTCTGCGGCTTTATAGGCGGCGATGCCGCCGCTGACGCCGAGGGCGATTTTCATGATTTCTCTAGTGACCTTGATGCGCGGCCATGTCCGGGCGACTCTTCCGTCGACCATCTCGGACGGTGCTACAGGCTGAAAAAAGTTAAAGCCGCGGAATCCCTCGCGGCCTAAAGGCTGCTCGGGATCACAAAATTAAGCAGCCTATCGGCACGGCTGAAGCCGTGCCCTGACACAAAGCACTCCAAAGCGACTTTTTCAGCAAGGTGTTTAGTCGTCAGCGTCGCCACCCACCGGCCCGTCCTGCATTTCGCCGGATGCCTCCATCGAACCAGCAGCTGCGCCCGCCGGAATCTCCCATTTCACTCTGCCAGCCTGGATCTCTTCTTCCGCGATGCGACAGGGCTTGCGAGAGTGCGGATCCACGACCGGGCGAGCGCCGCTCTGGATCTGGCGAGCGCGCCGGGCTGCCACCAGGACATAACGATAATTACTATCGAAGCCTTCAACCAGTTTCATGCGTCACTCCGTAACCGCGGGAAAGCGGGAAAGATCGAAGGTTGTCAAAATTGTTTCGACTTGCGGCATCATCGGCTGCCGCAGGGCGCGATTCGCAACCGCAAGCACCAGTTGGTCCTTTGAAGTTAAAACTGCACGGGAGCGTTTCAGCCGCTCGGCTTCAACGACCGACTTCAGAATATCGATGGATTCCTCCAGCCGATCGTTGACCAAAATATAATCGTACTGACCGAAATTCTCAATCTCCTGCGAGGCCGTCTGCAAGCGGCGCTGGATGATAGTTTCGGTGTTGAAGAGCCGCGCACTGTTTCCCATGAGCTTCCGCTGCAGATCATCGTCCGCCTCGGAGCGCCGCCGCAGCCGGCGCTCCAATTCCTGGCGCGACGGCGGAAGTACAAAAATACTCACCGCGTCGGGCGCCTTACACTTCACCTGGGCCGCTCCCTGAACGTCGATGTCGAGCAGCAGATCGTGGCCGCGCGCTGCCGCTTCGCGCAGGAAGCGCTTGGCGGTTCCGTAATAGTTGCCAAAGACCTCGGCCCACTCTAGGAACTCGTCTTCGCTAATCATCCGCTCGAACTCTTCCCGGCCGATAAAGAAGTATTCGCGTCCCGACTGCTCGCTGCCGCGCGGCGGGCGCGTGGTGTAGCTGATGGAGAACTCCAGGTCGGGCACGATACGGCGCAGCTCGCTGGTGAGCGTGGATTTGCCCGAGCCGGAGGGCGCCGAGATGATGTAGATGATTCCGCTCATTCCAGGTTTTGTATCTGTTCGCGGGCCTTCTCGATTTCCGACTTCATGGACAGGCCCAATTCGGTGATGCGTAATGCCTCGCCGGCCACGCCCGTGGTCTTCGACATCAGCGTGTTGGCTTCGCGGTTCA
>PLBD01000308.1 GCA_003135315.1 Acidobacteriaceae bacterium
CCAGCCCCGCCTCTTTCATCGAGGCATCCGGATTCCGCTGATAGCTTGCCAGCTTTTCAGGACTGACCGGCCAGTTCCGACAAGAAGTTAGTGAGCTTTCCCGGCATAGGTCTTCCTTGCACAAACTTGATTTGGAAATGAAATCACAAACTCGCCCGGACTGTTCAACTGCCTGACACGGACGCACGATGCTTAAGAGGTACTTGAAGACAGCCCTTCATATAACCGGATAATGCGTCATTGTCCCAGGCGCCAACCCAAAAAGAAACTGGCCACGGCAAGTCTTCTGCGATCGTTACTCCCATATCGCCCTTCACTTGCACCGGCCCCCGGATATCGAATCCGTAAAAGACACGAGAGTCCAACAGGATTTTAAAGACCTTGTTCTGCCAGACCTCTAGTTCTTGGAACGCGATAATAGCATAGGCAGTTCCTCTTTGTAGCAGCTTTTCAATGCGAAACTCCGCGGGAAGGTACAACATGCTATCGAGTAGACCGGAGTCGAGTGCCGGCTGCGTGCCCAGATAGGGATTGACCCAATGCAACGGGTCTTTGATTTTCCAATAAACGCAGCAGGCCGGATCGCCAAGCCTGGCGCCTTCAGCGGAAGGATCGAGACCCACGACCAACACCGCGTCGCCGGAAAACTTGATCTGCCGTTTAGCGAATTCCTCTACCAGGGGATCAGCCTCGGGCACCTGCGAGAGCAAAATCTCAGGTTGGGATTGCCGAGCATCCAACGCTTTGGCCGCTTGTAAGGCTATCTGAGATTCGAACAGCAGATCCAGCTCAGCAGGTATGGTCAAGGCGTCTAGCCTTTGTTGCAGGCCGGCGATTTGAAGGTCCAATACCGCGAGGTCTTCGCCGACGGCAGTACTCCTGGCGTGTTTTTTCCTTTCTATCGCCACTTCCAAGTCGAGGATGCGCTTCTTCCTATAACCTGGCGGATTGAAAATGCCGGTGGCTTGGCGCACATCGACGCTGTTCGACTCCGACGATACGGGTTTCCGCCTGGCCAGGAGCGGAGAATCGAGCGGCATGTCGTACATCGTCAGGTCCGGTTGAGTCGGGTCCCAGAGGTCTTTCCGGCTCAGACGATGGTTCTCGCCGGAAATGGAGAGATGGAATGGATCGATGATCTCGCCTCCGGGAGAAGAAAAGACGCCATTGAGACTCTGGAACACAGCATCGTCAAGCAGATCGACGCGCGCCCCCAGTAGAGGATGGTCGCCGATTTTCTGGCCGTCGAGGTAGACGGATTCTACGGAAACTCCCACCGGCGGCACCTGGTGACCCTCAGGTAAATACAAGGCACGGCTGGCAACGGCATCGTTCAGGCGAATGATACGGTCGAGATCCGGCTCGTAAACGGTTGCAAACGATGCGCCGCTGATGCCACGTTTCTCGTCGCTGGGGTCGGGATCGCGAGCCAACCGGCACTGAAACCATCCTTCAAAATAAAGTTCGAGCATCTAATTTCCTGCTCCCGACGCCGGCGTGCCGGCTTTCGCCTGTGCAACCGCAGTTTGCAAGCGCGAAGCGATGAAGTTGACGTTCTTGCCGATGAATGCGAGACGTTCGCCCGCTTGCTGATGTTCGGGTCGCAGTTTTTTTTGCACTTCCGCACAGACAAGCGCGACCTGCTGAAGCCGTTCGCCGAATACGCTCCACGCCGCCAACCGATGGGGGTGCAGAATGTCCCGAGCGGAACTCTGAAACGGCGGACCAGCTTTCTGGTCCGAATGCTCGCTCGCATCCAATTCGCCAAGGATCTCAGCCAAGGGCCGAATGACCATGGTCATCAGCGGCGAAAACGCCATCCCTTGCAGAACCTTATCGTCCGGGAATGCGAAGAATCGCGCCACCATTTGCAGCATAATTGCATAAGTCGCGTCGAATATGTCAGCAACAGCGATGGCATCGGGATGCTCGAGCAGAGTACATCCCGGTCTGGCTTGGCCCGTCACAGGATTCTCGACAATAGCTCGTGCAGCATCGAAGCCGCCGGACTGCGTCATCACTGACTCGAAGTCCTTCAGAAGTTTCGTCAACCGAACATAGTGGCTGGCTACGCGTTGGTTGAAGGCTGCTTCGCCATTCTCGATGATTTCCTCAATGGCCGCGAGAGCCGAATCGAGGTCTTGGACAGTGGGCAAATCGATGTCATGGACGCTGCGATCCGGAATTCCAATGTCCGGATTACCAGTCTGGAAGCCGGTAAAAAGTCCGTCGCCGGACGCCTGGTGATCTCGAAAACACAATCGCAGGAAGCCCTTTCGGATCTGGCGGTAAAAGCCGCCGACCGTGGCATATCTCGGCACGAATTGCTGGAGCAGATTCGGTAGATCGGGCCGCGCCGCGATGTTGTCCAGCTTCTCGCGAAGGGACTCGAGGTTCAATCCGCTCAACAATAGTTCGACAGCTTCAGTAAGTTCATCGTCCTCGTCGACGCTGCGAAAGGTCTCATAGAAAAACCTCCACACAGCTCTTAGTTCGCCCCCGTGGTAGCTGGGAATCTCGGCGTAGGTGTTTACGATGCTGGAGTCCAGCGCTTGTTCGGGTTGCAGCTCTTGCCCCTTTGGGGGATGAGGCGTCTGCCACCGGGCCCACATCGC
>PLBD01000442.1 GCA_003135315.1 Acidobacteriaceae bacterium
GACGTTAATAGAGCCGGTGGAAGCGCTGGGCCTTAGAGACCGTGACGCAACCGGTGTCGCCGCTCCGCGGCTCGCATTATTTCCCACTGGAGCGGGGGCTGACGCCCCCGCCTAGCATCATGCCGCCGCGTTGCGGCTGTTTTCATCGCCTAGTTAGATCGCCTTGATCCACCAACCAGTTCTGGACCGGAGTTTCGTAACAGCCACCGCATCGGGATCAACCTTACCGTCAGCGGTGCGCATGACAGTGTCCACCAGCACGACCTCGAGGGGAATCCTCTCCTGCGGCAAGCTTTGGCGGCAATGGGCTACGAGTTGATCGATCAAACCTTTCCGAAGCTTGTCTTGGCCAGGTGCATTTGCGAGGCGCACAAATCCCGAAGCATCCGGCTCCGGCCAGGCGATCGCCGGTAAAGTTTCCCCTTGCAGCGATCGTGCCGGAATGAAAACCGCATCGTAACTTCCGTCGGGCCGGCAAGCCGCCCAACTGAGGAAGACCTTGAAGCCCGAGCCCGCGTCCAGGTCGAAAAGATCTTGAGGATGAAGTCCTCTCGCCGTTTTTTGTTCGAGCTCGCGCCGCAGCTCGCCAGCGGTCAGCGTCGCATCCGCGTCCCTTAGAAACACCAGGGCGGCGAGATCTTCTTCGATCCGTGCGTTCTGTATTCCTTTGAAGCCGACGGGGCGGTGTGGATGGCGCAGGAATTCTGAACGAATGTCGTCCAGCGTTAATTCGCGCCCGGTCCAGTCCTGAAACTCAAGCTTGAACGGAGCCTGCGTTCCCTGTCCCACGTTAAGAATCGCGTTATAGCGGTAACGCGTCATTTCATTGTCCGCGCGGCCACGGCGGAGTTGTATTTCCACCCGCGATACTTTCGGCAGCCGGCGTTGCAACTCCATAAAATATGATGGAGAAATGACCAGTTCGCGATCATGTTGAATCCGCCGCTCGATCCGATCACGCAACTCCCCGACGCTAAGTGCATCCGCGGCGTGAAACAGCTCGACCGAAGAAGCGAAGGCCGGCAGCAGCGGCAGGCTCCGGAGATCGCCAACATAAACATGTCCGCCGGGCCTGACGATGTTGATCGCCTTTTCCAGCACTTTCGTGAGATAGGAAAGACTGGGAAAATACTGGACCACGGAGTTGAGCACAGCGACATCAAACGAATTTTCAGCGAGGCCATCGAAATTGTCGGCCCTGCGCTCCAGCAGTTCAACCCGTTGCGCGACGGAAGGCTCAGTCTGCAATTGTTTTCGGACCCTCTCCAGCACGACAGGAGAGAAATCCGCAGCAACATAGCGGTCGCAGTGCGGGGCAATCCGCATCACCAACATGCCGCTTCCGCACCCGATTTCGTATGCCGCCCTGGGCGCAAGCTGTAGAACATCCGCGACNNTCGCATGTCCTCCAGCGGAATGGGTTGCCGGGTGTAACTGCTGTCCCAGCCAATAGTGTTGAACCCAACCGGAGCCGTTGCAGCTTCTTTGGTGAGTTGGCTCAGATCGCAGGCTTTTCGCCATTTGCCGAGAACGGATGCCGATGCGGTCGCGCGGCCCAGGACATCGTCGAGGTAGGCATCGTCCGGCACGACGAAGGCTACGAGGCCATCGCGGCCATCAGAAGCGACACCCGTCTCGCGCACACCGGGGTGCGTGCGCAGCACGTTCTCAATCATGATTGCGGCTTGCGCTTCATCGCGTGGCAAAACGCTTCTCCTATGGAAACCNNCCTGACGTGTCTGCGTGAGAACTGTGTCGTCCCTACGGGACTCTGACCTTTTTCCCACCTTACCCAGCACTCCGCTGCGCTCCGTGCTGGGCTAGACTATTTCGCGCCTTCGGCGCTCCGGATTTCGGCTTCTTACTCCACTGCCCGGCGCGAAAGCTAGTTCTCACGCACACTGAAGGCCGACGCCTTCAAAGAGACCGGACTTAATCGGTGCTTCCCTAACCGGACTTAATGAGTGCTTCCCCAATGGTTAATCACGGTGTCGCGCTGCGGTCGCTCGCTGCTTAATTGGTTCTTGCGGCAGTCTGGGTGAGCGCATAAATCGCGTCGACGCTGTCAATCTGGTCCTTGTCAAAACCGATCTGCGCGAAGTCGATGCCGAAATTCTCTTCCAGGAACATGACGATTTCCACCGCGTCCATCGACTGAAGACGCCCGCTAAGCAGGAGGGAGTCGCTGTCCGCCAGCGGCCCATCATCGCCGCTGTTGGTCAGCAGGCTTTGCACGTATTCGTGTATGTCCGCTTTTCCCTTCATCAATGCGCCTAAAGGTGAATGAAAAACAAACTTGCCAGATACTTGAGGTGCACTGCCAGTGGGTATAGCCGTTCTTCGTCTCCAAATACGCCCAGCACGCAGTAAAAGAACAACACGCCCGACACGGGCAAAAGATGGCCGCGAACCAGCCCTTTCGGCCTGGGACCGCGTTTTCGCAGTTGCGAAATGCTCAGCCCGGTCGCCATTATGACATTGTAAAAAAATAAGACCTGGTAACTCGCGAGCCCTTTCCAAAATCCATCCTTCTGAAAAAATTGCCAATCCCGCGCGAGGTGATAGAAGGAGTTTCCAAAAGCCACGGCCACAAAGGTTGCACAGGTCATGCGCAGCCGTTTGTGTCCTTTCCAGTAACGGAGAAACGTCGGATAGAAGAAGAAATCGACGAGCAGTTCTTTGAAGTAGTAGTAGAAGCGGTTGAAGAATTCCGCAATTGTTCTCGAAGACAGCGGCCGATAGCTATTCCGCAGGGCGTTGAATCCGGCCATGCGGCAAAAGGAAATGAACCTGGCGCCTATAACCGCGAAGCTCAGAGTGACCTCAAAGAAAAAGAGAATCTGGCTTGCCCAGCGCAAGTGCCAGGCGGCCGGCGTGCCACGTACGCTCAGGGCCAAGGCTTGAGCCGAAGTCGGAATCCGCAAGTGAGCGTGAAAGAAGTACATCCAAAAGGTCTGGAACAGCGACAGCAGAATCCCCCAGACCAGCAACTTCAGACCCTTCAATTGCACAATCGCGAGTTGCTCGGGGTTCTGCGCTTCAATGCGGCGAAGATAGGCCGCGCCCTTGGGAAACGGCGTGGTAGTGGAACCCCAGAGCGGGCGGAAGCTCGCCAGCTCCAAGGTCAAATCGCGGGCGGGCTGTGAAGTCCGGTCCATCAGCGCGTAACCGATGAACCAGAGATAGCTTGCCATCACGCCGACAAGACTCCACAGAATCGAGTACGGCCATGAGCGCGGCGTGGCAGCGCACGCCAGGAGAATCAGCAGGGTGAAGCCGGTGAGAAGGAACGTAACCGGTCGTTGCCCAAATAGCGATTGGGGCCAGCGCAGGGCGCACCAGTACAGGAGAATTCCGAACGCGATAACGCCGAGGGTCAGGCCCAGGACGAGCGGATCATGGATGGTCTGGATCACTACCAGTGCGATAGGAGCAATGGCCAGGATGAACCGCCGGTACTCCGGCAGGAAGGTCATGATGGCGAGCAGAAAGGTCAGAGACAGCACAGAGGGCATATCGGGGAGAAAAAAGCGCAGCCCCAGAGCGAAGGCGGCCAGCAAGGTGAGTCTGCCCGGAGCGGTTTGGGCGAAGGAAACGCAGCGGGGCCAGGTTTCGAGGCGCGGAATGAGGCGGAACTGGGCCAGCGTTGCCGCCATGCCAGAGGCGCCGGTTTGAGGAGCAGTGGGGCTTGGGTTCATCGACGAAATCGTTCAGTCTGCACGCACTATAGAGGGCGGGAACGCGCATGTCGAGCGGCGTCTATTACGAAGGTAACGTGGAAAGCTACACCGAAGTAACTGTCCACTATCGAAAATGTTCCACGTGGAACATTTTTTCGAAGGGGCGAAAGCGGCGGAGCGATCGGATCGAAGGATGCTCCGGCCGTCGGGGAGAAGCTCCCGTCAATTCGACGGCGCATTCGACGGTGCCGCCGTGGCTGGAGTGCGCTCGAGCAGCACGGCGATTTTGTCGCTGTAGATCGAGCGCCATCCCGGCGAGTGTTCCAGAAGATAGATGAGAGGCTCATTGGGCCGCAGGAAGACGTAGTCGATTTTGTATTTGTCCAGGACCTCGAAGGAATGCTTCAGCGAAGTGGCGCGGAGAAAGTCCTCGAAGACTCCGTTGTAGACGAAGATGTCGGCACGGCCGTCGACGAAAGTCTTTAGCTCGGGGGCGTGCCACTCCATATAGCCGCCCCATGCATATTGGTTGAAGATCCTGCCGTTGAGGTGCTGCTGCTGGATGAAGTGCAGCGCCGCCCTGGGATATTCGTCATCGATTCTCTGCTGCAGCTCTGCCGCTGAAGGGAAGAAGAAGATCATCGCGCCTACGATAGCGGCCATGATGATGGCGTTGAGCCACGGTTTATCGAGGTCGCGTTCGTAGGGCGTAAACAGCGAGAGGCGCGGCGCGAGGATCGGCACCACGATGAGGCCCGCGAAGAACAGGAAGCGCACGTGCGACAGCGCCGTCCACAACGCAAAGGCGGTGAGCAGCGCTTCGTCCAGCCTCCACTGCCGGCGCGAGAACAATGCGGCTGCGAGCAATGCGAAAATCAAGGCCAGACCCAGCCTGCCGTTCCCGGTGCCGAAGTTCACCGGCTGCCACTCCTCGATGAACTGCGTTACGCTCTGCTGCCGGGAAAGAAGCTCAAAGGGATACATCACCAGCTTGTAGCCAAACGGATTGACGAAGAGCGCAGCGAGAGAAGCGGCAAAAGCCAGCAGCAGTTTCTTTAACTCCGCAGCAGTCCAGCGGCGCGCCACAACCAAACCCCATTCGCCATCCACCAGACCGGAGGCGACGGTCAACGCGACGACGATCACGCCAAAGAGCCAGGAGCCGTGAAGGTTGATCCACAAGGCGAACAGGGGCGGCAGAAGCCAAAGGCCGTTTCCTGTGCGCCGAAAACGGTCCAGCTCGAGCAGCAGTCCAACCATGCAGAGCCAGCCGAAGAGCAACATGCG
>PLBD01000037.1 GCA_003135315.1 Acidobacteriaceae bacterium
CAGTTGTCCCCAATCGCAAAAGGAGTTTCGCCATCTTCATGATTCCTAACAACTTAACTCTTGCCAAAGGCCCAAAAACCCTTGGGGGCAAGTTGGGGTCAGTCCGCCAGCCACAACTCGAAGGGTTGCTCCTTACTACGTATGAGCCGCGGTGGAGTCTCGTTTAGCAGCCCCCATAACGCTCTCTGCCACATCTCCGTGCCGTACCGCTCCCCATGTAACTTCTTGAACAACTCTCGCTCCCTCATCCGATGACGGCCTTGGGCATCGAGCGGAGCCCGTTCCAGCGTCTGGATCATGCGTAGCTGCAAGGCGGCCAGCTTGTTGTCGGCATCAATCGGCTTGATGTAGTCAGCAGCGGCGTTGCGATATTCCGCGAGGGCAGCAGCCCTTTCCGCACAATCCAAGTCGCGGGCCCCCCGCCCAAGGTCGACGGCAAAAAACAGGGACATCTGCTCGAGCAGATTGGTACAATGCACGCCCAGTCGTTTAACGGCGGCATCCAGAAAATCCTCGGCCTCCGGCGTAGTGGAATAGGTGCCTCTCGCAATTGCTGCATCAATGCGCCGGCGGGTCTCCTTAGCCGATTCGGCAAAGTTGATGTCTCGCGGCCGGCACTGTTCCTTCTTGCATTCGGGCTCGAGAAGGAAAAAACTCCGATCGTTTAGACCGCTCATGCTGCTACCCGAAAACCGTGCCCAGTTCTCCTGGAACGCATCGGTCGGGCAGCAGGTAATGAGGCTTACGCAGTAGCTATGTGGGGCGTATGAAAAGCTTTCGTTCTTGCGCTTGACTTGATTCGCCCACAAACCGCTGTCTGCTATCGTGAGCAAATCAGCAGTAATGCTGGAGCCGTCGATACAGGCTTTGCTGGCCAGTTTGACTAACTCGTCGTAAAACAGCAATGCACGGCTCACCTTTATCTCTTTCATGCGCAATCCGAGACCCTCCAGGCTGCCCGCAGTTTGTATCAAGACGTTGTCTGATTCGCCTGCAGTTAGCGTCGTACTGTAGTTCATGGCTGCGTCGGCGTGTTCCATGTAATCTTGGCCCAGCTCCCCGCTCGATGATTTGTGGGAGCTCCGCTTCTCGCCGATGAGGTGCAGCAGCATGGAATAAGCTGTCTTGGTTCTACCCTCAATGAAGACCCGGTTCGACAAAAAGACTAGATACAGCGCCACCGCGGGCATCCAGAGGAACTCGGGCAGCTTGGCAGAGGTTGCGACAATCGGCTCCACCAATCCATGAAACAGACTTGTCCCCTCCATTACGTGGTACGGGAATTGGGGGTAGCCAATAGTTTTCTCGGTCCTCAACTTCTCTAGTTCATCGAGCGTCTCGGTCAGCCGAACGTCCGCTTTGCTAGTGTTGCTGTAGAGATGAAGCCACTCCCGGGAAAGGCGGGTGAAGATCTCACTGGGTGTCTCATGCTGTGGCACCGGCCGGTGTTGCTCTGCGGCCTTGATAGCGAGGTCCAGATTTTCGCGAACCCGCTCGGCGCCATTAATTCTGATCGCCTCGGTTATGTCTTTGGCAGCAGACAATAAGGGGAATCGATAGGAACCTGGACCGATGAGCCCACCCAGTTTCTCCATTGCAGCGCGACCATCGTCCGTTTGATCACCAATCAAGACGATGTGCTTATAACGGGAGCGGGCTTTCTCAATTCCTTGGTGAAATAGTGGCCATGAATCGAGCGTTCGCGGCACTGAAGATGTGGAACAAATGGCGGCGGCGCTAAACCCAAGGTCGATCGCGGCTGCAGCATCGAGCGGTCCCTCAAATACAAGTAGGGTGTCGGAAAGGCAATTCGCTTCTATATCGGAATACTGGAAGACCTTGGTACTCGAGCCTCTTTCCATTGCCCACTTATGGTTTGCGTCGGGCGGAGCGAACGCCCGATACCGCATGCCAGCGATTTTGCCGCTCCAAATCAGAGGAATGACGATTGCAGGATGTTCCCCACACCGAGGGCAGTTTCCGCCACAACCTTTGCCACGGAAATATTGATTAGGCTTGAATCCCAGCCGCAGCAAGCGTGCAGTGTCCATCGAAATAAAGCGCTCATTCTTCAGCCAATGCTGTGCCTCAACGCTCGCCTCCAAAGCCTTTTCCCACTTCGTGACCTGCTCAAGCGTGAACTCGCATGCCGGTTGCCGTTGTTCGACGGCATGGTTGGTGTCGACGACTTCCTCAACTCCATGATTGCTGTCAACGGTCGACCGAGACGGCTGTCCAGACAACCAGCTGCGCTCCGAGATCAGCTCCTTGAGTCTCTGTGTCACATCCTCTTGAGAGCATCCGCCGAAGCAGTGATACAACGGCTTCTGATTCTCATCATTGACACTCAGGCTCGGCGTTCGATCACCGCGACCTCGTCCGTGCCCCAAGACGGGACACCGAGCGAGCCAACCTGAACCGTCTCGTTTGACGCCGTGCAACACCGCCAAAACATCGTCAGTAGTCAACGGCGCGTGTTTTTTCCCCTTCATCGCACACCTCGACGAGCTGTCGGAGCGGGCGGGTTTGGTCGGTTGCGCAAGTCGATCTGCGGCACTAGGAACGGCGGTAATGACGCTCCGCAGCCGATCGGCGGAAACCGACCCTCCGCCGCCATCTTCGAGTAGGGCCGACACCCGCCACGGGCGGTCCGCCAGATTGCGACCTTTGCGCGTCTGAGTTCCGTAGAGCTTGGTGACCCGGCCGCGGTTGTGAACCGCAACATCGATCTTTGCCGTTGGGACCTGCTGCTGCAGGCTCAGCAGGAAGTTGCATACTAAGGCGTCAGTCTCATCGTTGCAGGGCAGGTCCACCCGCAGGAGCAGGTGAAAGCCATTCCCGCTGTCAGCCATCACGTATGGGATTCCGAACTTAGTCAGAACCGCCCCTACCTTCTGTGCCTCCGCGTTAGCCTCGCGCTTCTCCTCGTCAGTGGCCGAGTCTTGCTTGAATTCCTTAGGTTTTTTCGCCTCCACGTCAATCAGAATAAGCTTGCGCCGCACAATGTTCTCGTTCTTGATCGCGGTGGCGCCGATTCGATGCGTGTTTGAGGCAAGACCAGCACGAATCTCGTTCAGGTTGAACCAAACCGCCTCCGTCTGCGGATCATTGGAGACGATGCAGGCGTCGTTAATAAACTTTTGGTGGTTCGTGTAGACCCCTGAGCCGGCGCCAGACTTCGTCACATAACGGAGTTCAACAGGTTCGTCGGGGGTGAAGAATGCCTGCAGAGTTTTTTCCAGTGCTTCGTGAGTGGCATACCAGCTCTCTTTTTCCTCTAGCCAATCGTCGGTCGGCTGGGGTTGCGTCGCCATAGACAATTGCCCTGCTTGTCCGTCGCTGAAATTCATTTCGCACCCCCGCGAACAGGCCGCACGACAGAGGTGCCGGATTCATGAGCAGCCGCCGGCGGCGAAGTCCCCGCCGATTTGAACCCATCCCGCACTGTCGACACAGCTGGGACGAGGCTTCGTTCAACCAATGTTTCTAGGTCGGCTCGACGCAGACACACACGTCCTCCGAGCTTCAAATAGGGGATTCGCCGGCGCAGGATCCATGCGCGAATCGTGCTCGGCCGCAAGCGCAAGAAACTCGCGCTTTCAGGCACGGTGAGAAGGTCGTTAACATCCGAGTTACTCATATTAGCTCCTTCATGTCAGTATCGCTGTTGACATCGAGCACCACATTATGCTTTAATTTGCTTCAGGTCAATAACAATGGTGGCATCGAGCTATGGTCAAACAGCAAAAACCGTCGAAGACATCGAGCGCTCATGAGTGGCACTTGGCGCGAGGCGAGAAGAGATACGAGATCAAAACGTCCATCAAATATGAGGCACTGCTGCCGAGGAATACGGAACTTCATATCAACAGTGACGGCGATTACGCAGCAGACGCTGATGAAGGTGCCCTCGTTAGATTCGTCGAAGTAAAAAACCGTTACGCTATTGCCGGTACCCTTGGGGACGAACGCCCTAATGCCTCACGCTGGAATGAAATGCCGCACGAAGCGTTTGCCAACTTGCGGCTAGACGATACGAAAGCGGTTGCAGCTTTTGTTAAGACACGCGGAGTACTTTGGGGAATAGTCGTTGACGGGTCGACAGCTGATCTCTGGCTCGGCAGTCTAGAAGAAAAGCAGCTCTTTCCCAGCGGTCGAGAGACCGAGTGGTCTCAGAGGGACTCTCCTGCACGTTTTCTTGAGGGCTCCACGAGATTGTTCGAATATCAACAATTGATCCGGAGAGCGTGGACGGGAGACAGCGCCGCAGCAAGAGAAATCGAAAAAATAGCGCTCCGTGACCTAGAGATCAACCCTTCTGTTGATACAAGAGGCGTAACACTCGTCGCAAAGAAACTTGGAAGTTTAATTTTCGTCCTCTTTCTGCGCGACTGTGGCGCTGGCAAGTGCGGAGTCTGCAGCAACCCCGATTGTCCAGCCCGCTATTTCTTGAAGAGTCGCAAGACCCAAAAGTTTTGCGAATCTGGACCCTGCGTAACATACGCCCGGCGGCGGTATGCGCTGAAGTACTGGCACGATAAGGGAGCGAAGAGGCGAGCGAAGCAACAGACCAAAGTCCAGAGGAGGGCGAAGCGTTGATCTACAAGCGAGGCAAGAAAGGCACGTACTGGTACAAGTTCGTCTGGCAGGGGCAACTCATACGCGAATCCACCAAGCAGGGAAATGACAAGGTGGCTCGCCAGATGGAAGCGGCGCACCGCACATCGCTCGCAAAAGGCGAGGTCGGAATTCGAGAAAAGAAACCTGCTCCAATGCTAAAGGACTTTCTCAAGCAAGAATTCTTGCCCTATGCGGAGACGGCCCACGTGAGCAAACCGCTAACATTGCGGTATTACAAGCAGGGTGTCGACATGCTGCTGCGTTCTAAAACAGCGGCCCTCGCGATCGACAACATCAGTGATCAGAACGCGCAACACTTCGCGGCAGAATACGCTAGGCTGTCGCCGTCGGGTATAAATCGGGGCCTACGCACCTTACGTCGCGCACTTAATCTCGCATACCAATGGGGTCGCATCGAAAAGCCGGTTCGGATTTTCCTCGCTAAGGGCGAGAAGCAGCGCGACCGCGTACTGACCGACAAAGAACTTGGCGCTTATCTGGCCGCCTGCCAGCAGCCGTGGAAGGACTGCGCGACGATCATTGCCGAAGAAGCGGTACGACCTGGCGAGGTTTTCGTTCTTCAGTGGCAGCATATCCTCCTAAATGACAGCGGCGGCCTTATTCGCATTGCAGCCGGTAAATCCAAAGCGGCGCGGCGCGTATTGCCAATGACGCCGAACGTGTACGCACTTCTTCAGGCGCGATACGAGGCTGCCGGCCGGCCAGCAGAGGGCTGGCTGTTCCCCAGCACCTCGTCCGAAGGTCACTTCAATGGCGATGCCGCAAAAGAGCAGCACGCCCGTGCTCTGAAGGATTCCGGTGTGGCGCGGTTTGAGCCATACATCCTCAGGCACACCGCGCTTACGAACCTAGCCAAGAAAGGCGCGGATGCCCACACGCTCGCCCGGATCGCTGGACACAGCAGCATAGTCATCACGATGCGTTATGTCCACCCGCAGGCCGACGCAATTGAACGCGCATTTGCGATGGCACATGGAAAGGTGAACCGGAAGCGGCCGTCACGATCGACATCCAGAACAGAGCAGACAGAGACGGGCGTAGGCACGAACCTGCCAAGGGTGGGCACAAAATTGGGCACAGTTGCAGACGGCCCAGAGTGCCTTAGAGAATAAATGAATACTATGACACGGGCAGGCTTGCTTCACTTCGCGCACA
>PLBD01000523.1:0-311 GCA_003135315.1 Acidobacteriaceae bacterium
GTCGCATCGTCGAAGTTCCCGGGCTCGGCCAGCCAGAGGATCCCACCGCTGTTCTGCATGCCGCCGAAGGGGTTCCGCCCCGCGAGCACGATGGACGCCTCGACCTTCGCCGTCGGAACGTCGATCCGGAGCATCCAGGATGGCTGCTGCGACGCGAGCTCGGCTGCATCGTTCAGCCGCCCCAGCGCGACGAACGCCTTCTCGCCTCCGCCGGTGACGATGACAACGCGGACCTCGGCGTCGTCCTTGATGGAGGCGAACGCCTGCTTCAGCTCCTGCATGGTGGCCATGTTGAGCGCGTTGAGCACCTT
>PLBD01000523.1:359-8270 GCA_003135315.1 Acidobacteriaceae bacterium
CGCTCCTTGAACTCGTCATACATGACGTGCGTGATGTAGTACGTGGTGTCGAGCCCGACGAAATCAAGCAACGTAAACGGTCCCATTGGATAGCCGCAGCCCAGCTTCATGGCTTCGTCGATATCGGTTATGGAGCCGACGCCCTCTTCATACGCGCGGATTGCATCCAGCAGATACGGCACCAGCAGCCGGTTGACGATAAAGCCGGTTTTGTCGCTGGTGCGTACCGGAACTTTGCCCAGCTTGGTGCCGAACTCGACTGCCGCGTCATAGACCTCGGGCGCAGTGGCGATGGTCTTCACCACTTCGACCAGCTTCATCATGGGCACGGGATTAAAGAAGTGCAGGCCAATGAAGCGCTCGGGCCGCTTGGTCGCCGTCATCAGCTCGGTAACAGAGATGGACGAAGTGTTGGTGGCGAAGATCGCGTCTTTCTTGACGATGGCCTCGAGCTCGGCGTAGGTCTTGCGCTTGAGCTCCACGTTCTCGATGATGGCTTCGATGACGATGTCGCAGTCGGCAAGGTCCTGTATTTTGAGCGTGCCCTTCAAGTGCGACTGCGCCTCGGCTTTCTGCTCGGCAGTGAGGCCGCCCTTGGCCGGACCGCGTTCCACCATTCGCGACAACGACTTCTCGATGCCGGCGAAACCCTTGTCGAGAAATTTCTGTTCCTGTTCGAGCACGATAACGTCGAAACCCGCGGTGGCCGCGACCTGCGCGATGCCCGAGCCCATCAATCCACAACCTAGTACTCCAACCTTTTTAATATTCATGTTTGCCATTTTCCTTGATTAAGAAGAATGTGCCGTCCCTAACCATAAATCTACGGAATTCGAAGTACCTCTGCGGCTGCATACTTAGGCCTTAACAGATCCTGCTCCCACATCACTGATCCTTGTATTCTGCATCGCCACGATGCGCCAGCCGCCGTCAACCTTCTCGGCGATGATCATGGGCCGCGCATCGAGCTCGCGAGGATCCCCGTTGTCAAAGAACTGAAGATATTGCCGCAGAAAGACCAGGGCAACATCCGGGCGCAGGAAGCGAACCTTCTCGACACTCAACCGGATGGTGCTGCTCTTGTAAACCGTGCCCAGGATCATGCGATTTCCGGCTTCGATCGCATCCCGTCCGGCATAGTAACCGCCGAGGATGTGAATGAAGTCGGCGTCCTCGGCGAAAAACGCGGCAAAAGCTGCGCTGTCGGCGGCGTTCCACGCCGCTTCCAGGTGATAGACCATTCCGTGCAACGCGCGTTCTTCGTTGGTCATTTTCGCTTCCATCGTCTCCCACGACCGCGCCGCTGAAGCCGGGTCGGCTAATGGATGCGCTCCTTGCACCTGTAAGAGGTGCTCCACCCATTACGCATGCAAGGCTATGCCCTACCGCTGCAAATTCTCAACAATTACTGCGATACCCTGGCCGCCGCCGATGCAGGCCGTCGACAGCCCGTACTTCGCTCTGCGGCGGCGCAGTTCATACAACAAGGTCACCAGCAGCCGCGAGCCGGTCGCGCCCAGCGGATGTCCCAGCGCGATCGCACCGCCATTCACGTTGACTTTGCTGGGATCTAGTCCTAGCTCGTTTTCGACGGCGAGACACTGCGCTGCGAACGCCTCATTGAGTTCGATCACGTCGATATCGTCGAGCGTGAGGCCGGCCTTTTTCAGCGCGATGCGCGTCGCGGGTACCGGTCCCGAACCCATGATCCTGGGATCGACGCCAGCGATGCCCCACGCAACGATTCGGCCCAGCGGCTTCAGATTGCGTTTCTGCGCCTCGTCAAGCGGCATCACCACCATGGCCGCTCCGCCGTCGACGATGCCGCTGGCGTTGCCGGCGGTCACCGTCCCGTTCTTGCCGAAGGCAGGCTTCAGCTTGCTCAGGCTTTCCATCGTCGTCTCAGGACGCCTATGGTCGTCCTCGGTAAACATTTCTCCCGTAGGTTCGCCACGACGATTGCGCAGCGCGACCGGCGTCAGCTCCTCCTGCAAGCGGCCTGCTTTGTAGGCGTCGTCGGCGCCCTTCTGCGAGCGCAGCGCAAACTCATCCTGCATTTCGCGAGTGATGCCCTGCTGCTCGGCGTAAAGCTCGGCGGTGTTGGCCATATAAAGATTGCAGTAGGTGTCGAGAAGCGCCACCATCAGCGAATCTTCCAGCTTACCTTCGCCGAAGCCTACGCCCCAGCGCATGCCGCGAATGACGTGCGGGGCTTGCGACATCGATTCCATGCCGCCGGCGAGAACAATCCTGGCCTCGCCAAGCTGGATCATCTGCGCCGCGGTGACGACGGACTGCATACCCGATCCGCACAGGCGATTCACGGTCAGCGCCGGCACTTCAATGGGCACCCCCGCCTTGAGCATGACATGCCGGGCTCCGTAGATGGCGTCGCCCGAAGTTTGCTGCGCATTGCCCATCACGCAGTGATCGATTTCACCGGGCTCGACGCCGGAGCGCTTCATGGCCTCGACCGATGCGACCGCAGCCAGTTCCTGAGCCGTGAAATCCCGAAGCTTCCCGCAGTAGCGCCCCATGGGCGTGCGAGCGCCGTTGACAATAGCGATATCGATTGAGTTCGGCATATGTATATGGAGAGAAAATTAAGGTCTGTGCAAACTAATTAGTTTAACAGCCGTGCAAGAAGCGCGGCAAACGCGGGCGAGCGCACGATTTCGTTGTCCGCTTGTGGACAAGCGATGTTGAATGTGGACGCCTGCAACGCCGCAACTCCCATCCCACGGCCAGTATCCCCGCTGTTTCCAGGCACTTGCCCAAGCGTGCGGGTGGCCCCTGACGTGTACCCTTGGTTCTCGTTATTCGCTCTTCGCTTTTCCGCCGGAGTCCGGCAGGAACCCGAACTTGCAGGAGCGACTCTTATTCCGGAGAACTTGATGCATAGCTTGCTGCAAGACCTGCGCTTCGCGATCCGTCAATTGCGCAAGAACCCTGGTTTTGCCATTACGACGATTTTGACGCTGGCGCTCGGCATCGGCGCGACCACGGCGATGTTCAGCCTGATCAACAGCGTACTGCTGAGGCCGCTGCCGTTTCCCGAGCCGGACCGGCTGATGTCCGCGATGTTGCTGCAAAACTCCGCCGGCAAGTCCGGAATTCCCGAAAGCCTCAGCTATCCCGATTTCTTCGACGGGCGCACCCGCAATCATTCCTTTGAGGCCATGGCCAGCTACCACGGCGACAACCGCACGTTGACCGGCGCCGGAATTCCGCGCCAACTGGAGTCGCAGACTGTTTCGTCGGAGTTTTTCCGTGTGCTTGGCATCAGCCCGCTGCTGGGCCGAGGTTTCGTCGCCGACGAAGAAAAGCCCGGAACTCATGTCGCGATGCTGAGCCATGAAACCTGGCAATCAGTTTTCGGCGCCGATCCCGGCATTGTGGGGCGGGCGATCACGCTGGACAACAACCGCTACACCGTGGTCGGCGTCATGCCTCAGGGATTCCAGTTTCCCATCCAGAATCCCGCGCCGGCACTGTGGACGACGCTGGCCGATGATGCAACCGATAAAGACCCCATCACCGCGCAACGCGGAGCGCACATGGTGCTTCTGGTCGGCCGGCTGAAGCCAGGCGTCAGCGTCGAGCAGGCAAACGCAGACCTCAGCCTTATCGCCCAAAATCTGGCTTCCCAGTATCCCGATTCCAACAAGCAATTCAACAGCGCAACCGTGGTTCCGCAACTGGAGGACCTGGTGGGCGACAAGCGTCCGGCGCTGCGCGTGCTGTTTGCCGCCGTGGTGTTTGTGCTGCTGATCGCCTGCACCAATGTGGCCGGACTGATGCTGACCCGCGCCGCCCGTCGCCGGCCGGAGATGGGGGTGCGTTCGGCACTGGGCGCCAGCCGCCTGGAGATCATGCGGCAGGTGCTGGTGGAATCGATCGTGCTGTCGCTTTGTGGCGGCGCGTGCGGCGTGGCCCTGTCAGTCATTCTTCTGCGGACGACATTGCGCTTTGTGCCCAAAAACCTGCCGCGCCTCGATCAGGTTGCCGTTGACGGCAGAGTGCTGCTGTTTGCCGCGCTCATCTCGATTCTGACCGGTGTGCTGTTTGGCGCGCTGCCGGCGTGGCGAATGTCGCGACTCGATCCGGCGCTCGCCTTGCGCGAGGGCACGCGCAGCGTCACCAGCGGCCGCGGACAACATCGCCTCAACAGTGTTCTGGTAGTTGTGGAAACGGCGATTGGACTGGTCTTGCTGGTTGGCGCAGGATTGCTGATCCGCAGCTTCATGCAGGTATTGAACGTCGATCCGGGCTTCAATCCGCGCCAAGTTCTGACCGCCAGCCTGAGCCTGCCGGAGAATCAGTATCCCGATCTCAAGAAAGCTCAGTTCTACGATGAGCTGCTGCCCCGGCTGGCCGCGCTGCCGGGAGTGAAATCAGTGTCCGGCGGCTATCCTTTGCCGCTGTCGCACAACAATGTCAGCATCAGCTTCACCATCGAGGGCCGCCCGGTGAACAAAGGAGAGGAGCCAGCCGCGCCGGTCAGCATCGTCACTCCCGATTTCTTCCGTACGCTCGAGATACCGCTGCTCTCGGGTCGCGCCTTTCTGCCGACGGACGATTCCAAATCGCCCGCTGTAGTCATCGTCAATCGGGCTTTCGCGCGGAAATACTTCCCCGGTGAGGATCCCGTGGGCAAGCGCATAAAACCCGGCCTGGGCGACGGAGTAACCAACGACGTGGTCCGTGAGATCGCAGGAGTGGTGGGCGACGTAAAGCGCAAGGGCATCACGGCGGAAGTGCCAGCACAGTATTATCTTCCTTTCAAACAGGCCCTCATCCTTGACCCGTCGGTCATCATTCGCGCCGACGGAGATCCGCTCAACCTGGCCGCTCCTGTGCGCGATCAATTGGCCCAGGTCGATGGCAACATTCCGCTGTACCGCATCAGCACCATGGAAGATTATCTCTCGCTGTCGGCGGCGCAGCCGCGCTTCCAGACTGTGCTGATTACGTTTTTCGCGGTGATGGCGCTGCTGCTGGCCGCGATCGGACTGTACGCCGTGCTTTCTTACATGGTGGCGCAGCGGACGCTGGAGATCGGCCTGCGACTGGCCTTGGGCGCACAGCGCGAAGACGTGCTTGGCCTCGTTCTTCGCCGCGGACTGCTCCTGGCTGGCACTGGCCTCGCAATCGGGATTCTTGCTTCCCTGCTGCTGACGCAGTTCATGGCAGGGATGTTGTATGGGGTGAGGCCGCTCGATCCGTTGACGTTTGTGGGCGTCAGCGTGGTTCTGCTGCTGGTCTCTGCGGCGGCAAGCAGCCTGCCGGCGTATCGCGCCGCGCGGCTGGATCCGATGCGCACGCTGCGCGAGCAGTAGGTATCAGGGAAGATCAGCGAGGGTTCGGAGGCACCGTGGCAAAGCTGGAACGTATTCGCCAGGAAACGCCGGCATCGTTCGGGCCGGAGGACATCGCGCGGCAAGCCCAACAGGGATGGAAGCTGGTCGCCGTGGAGTGGGAGCGCGAACTGCCTGAAACCGAAGCGGCCGTTCCGACGCCGGAAGACGTGCCCTTCGGATTGCGAGTCGCCAGAGACGCGCCGCGCCTGGAAGAGAATCCCAGCGAGCAGGAGGTGCTCTTCCTGATGATGGAATTGACAGTCCAGGACGGCCCCTACACCGCGATCGCCGAAGAGCTCAACCAGCGGGGCTATCGCACGCGTCAGGGCATGAAGTGGACGCCGGTCTCCGTCTTCCAGATGTTGCCGCGGCTGATCGAAGTAGGGCCGCGCATTTTCGCCACCCGGCAATGGCAGGAGCGCAGGGCAAGGCTGGGCATCGGCCAGACGCGTCCTAGGTCTTGATCGCGGCCGCGATAAATTCTCAACGCAACCCAATTATTACTATCGCCTTCTTGCCTCCTTGGGTTATGCTCTTCCGCACAAAAGGAGGCGTATATGAAAAGCCTGTTTTTCCGGATGTTGCTGGCCGCAACCTTACTCACGACTCTACCCGCTGCAGCCCAAAACGCCTTTACTCCCGATCAGATCAAATGGGGAGCGGTGCCGCCGTTTATCCCGGCTGGAGCCCAGCTCGCGGTGCTGGAAGGCGACCCGATGGCCGCCAGCGGAGACTACACAATCCGGCTCATGATGCCGGATGGCTATCGCATTCCGCCGCATTGGCATCCCAGGCGGGAAAACGTCACGGTGATCTCCGGGACCTTGAAGGTCGGCATGGGAGACAGCTTCGACGTAGGCAAGATGATGAGCTTCCCGGCAGGCAGCTTTGCCTACCTCGACCCCAGCATGCATCACTACGCCATGGCCAGCGGACAAACTGTGGTTCAGATCCACGGGATGTCGCCGGTGGAGTTCGTATACGTGAATCCCAACGACGACCCGAGTAAGAAGAAGTAACGCTTCACTCGCGGAATGATTATTGTGGTTGCTGCCGCTGCGTCCTGGTGTCGGCCTTGCAGCGGACATGCACGTGTACGTGGCTGTGACCACCGCCATCATCCGTAACGCCGATTACTGGCAGATCTAAGCTGTCGATCCGCACCGAAGTCGCACGCAATTTGTCGGCGAGGACTTGCAACCTGACATTGCTGGCCGCCAGTTGGGTGGCAAGAGCAGCGTTGATGCGCTGATTAAGGTCGGCAGGCAGATTCACTTCCGGGGCCATCGGACCGATGCTGGCCAGGCTTTGCTGCATTCGCATGGCATCGCGGCGAGCTCGATCGGCGTCGCCCATCGCCTGTGCACTTGCAGACTGAGCGAAGGCCGCTTGCTGGCGGGCCATTTGCTCCTGGATCGTCTCCATGTTGGGCAAGGGGACGTCCATCTCGGCCAGTAACTGCGCCTCTTCCGGATAACGCGGACGCAAGTGAGTGCGAATCTTCGCCAGGGCGCGGGCTGCGCAACTCGGTTCGTGCATGGAGTTAGCCATCGCTCCCGAGTGTCGATCGTTTGCCACTGACATCTTCTGCAAGGCTCGGAAGCCGTGGGATGTCGCCGCAAAGGCCACAATCATGGCCAGCGCCGCAACCAGGTATCTACGTTCCATACTGCCTCCTGACCCTTCAGACGAAAGAGCGACCCGACCGTTAGAAGCTTTGGGACTAACTGCACAGGCTCCGGGTCTAACTTAGGAGATACACGTCGAAGGCCATCGCACATTGGCTGTAAGTAATTGCACCGTAAGACTGTTAGCACTCGGTCGAGCGCCATCCAGGGGGCAAAGATGTCCGGATTCAGAAGCGATTGTCCACCGCCGGACAAGAGCGTGTCCACGCTGTTGAACATTTTATGGGATGAGCTCTGACGAAGAGCGGAAGGGCAAATAGCGAACACCGTGCAGCTAGTCCGCCGCGCGCACCATTGCCGCTTTCAATTTGACCGTGATGTCGATGAAGGCCAGAGCGGCGCGGCTCAGGGCCTTGTCCTTGCGGAAGACCAGTGCCAGCTCGCGCTGGATGCTGGCGTCGGCTAGCGTCACCGCGGCCAACGCCTTGGCCTGCAAATCCTCGACCACGTTGGAGCGAGNNCTCCCACCGACACGGCGACGAAGCGCTTCATCAGCTCGCTGGAGTCCAGTTCCATCGAGACCGCCGGCTTCAACCGGCGTTCGTGGAACAGTTCTTCCAGGGCATCACGCGTGCGGCCGACTTTGGGCAGCAGGAGCGGATATTCCACCACTTCGGCGACCGTGGCTTTTTCGCGTGCGGCCAGGGGATGACCGGGCGGCGTGATGACCACGAGTTCATCGCGGTGAATCGGCACTACGGTGAGCCGCTTATCGTTCACCGGCATGGAAACCACGCCGAAATCGCAGGAGTTCTCGACAATGGCCTCCAGGATTTTGTTGTGCTCCAGCCGCTTGATCCCAACTCCCACACTGGGGTACTGGCGTTTGAATTCGGCAAAGACCTCGGGGAGGATGTGCAGGC
>PLBD01000336.1 GCA_003135315.1 Acidobacteriaceae bacterium
GCCGCGCGCATATCGCTGCCCAGGAAGGAATTCGAGGGACCTGAGCCGGTAGTGGCGTCATTAATGATCTGATCCGGGTCGATGCCATGTGCCCGGGTGTAGTCGCTCTTCTTTACGAACATCGGATGCGGGATGGAGTAATTGTCCAGCCCCGAGATGTGCCACAGCTGAAAGGGCAGTCCCGTAGTAGGCTCGCGATCCGGCGCGTAGAAAACGCGATTCTCGTCGGGGTGCTGGTAGGTCAGCATGTTCACGTGGAAGGCCGACTCGATGTCCGAGACCGTACCCTTGATCTGCACTTCCATGCCATCCCGCGTGCCGCCGACGACCTTGAAGCCATAGTTCTTAACATACTGCACTACTGTGTCATAGTCCTGCTGAGTGGGGCCGAACCTCGCGGTGAACTCGGTCGGGGTGAGGAATTGTCTGTAGTCAGGGCTGTTCGGGTTTTGCAATTCGACCAGGAAGGCGTCCAGGCCGGCCTGATCGCGCAACGGCAGAACAACATCTAACTGCAGGGTTTGCGTGGCGGGAAGGCGCCCGAGCACCTTTGCCTGCCCATTGAGCGTTGCTTCGCGGACTTGGCGCGTCATGAGCGTCTGCGCGCGGCCTTGCATGACTCCGGCTGACACAAACGCGGCGATAGAGAGCATCAATACCCAAAGTTTCCGATTCAAGACTCCCCCTAAGTATTTTGGTTTTGTTGGGCAGTAGATTCAAGTGTCGACTTGGCGAAGAATCTATAGCTCCTACAACGAAAACTCCCGCCAAGTATAAGGAAGAACGAACGTCTGTCAAGCGCAAAAGTTGTACAAACCACCCAAGCCTGTATACGGCACGATAGTGGGGCGACTAGAGCTTTTGCTGGCGTAGGTTCACGAATGGCCAAGGGGTGCTTCACAGGTTCAAAGTGGAGCGCGATAATCCGATTCGCTCACCAGCAGAATGAGTGGCTGTCCAGTAACTTCTTTGGTCGCCGCCCAGTACCGCACGAGGATGGAGTAAACCAGCAATCCGGTTTCGCCTTCGCCGAACAGCAAGTATTCCAGCGATTGCTTCATCATCGTGCGGCGGGTCAGCCCTAGCACCAGGCTTATAGGTTCCAGCAGTTCACTGAGGTAGGCGATCGAATTCGCAATCGCCACTGCCCCGAACGCCTCAATCACAACGTGATCGCCTTCCTTGAAGACCCGCAACCGCAACGGGGCCAGGAACTCGCTGCGATTATCCAGAAGGTTGACGTGCAGAAAGGCAAGAGGACCTTCAACGCGGTAGCGGTCTCGAATCCTCTGCGTCAACAACGCTCTGTGCTCCGGCGTTGCGATATGGTGCGGGATAAGGTTGACCTTCTTGCCGCTGATGGCCTTCCATAGCGCGACCGACTCCTGGTCCAGGAAAATTGCCTTCGAGACCCGCATCTCCGTGGATCGCAGGATGCGGCTCAACCCGCTGGCGGTCAGTAGCAGGAAAATGAAGATGCTGGCAATGATGGCGCCATCGGGTCGCTCAACCACGTTGGCAATGACCGTGTACACGAACACCGCCGTAACCAGCAGGAAGTAGAGCGGAGGCAACAATGTCAGGGGTCTTCGCAGGCTTGATTCTCGCCACATTGAAATCGTCACTGCCCCTGCCGCCGACAACATCAGCACCAGGACGCCAGTGGCATAGGCGCCTCCCTGTGCCGAAACGGAAGCTCGGAAGACGAGCGTGACCACGACGTCGATTGCCAGAAGCACCAGGACCAGGGGGCGCTGGTAGGCTACCCAGTCAGGGGCCATGCCGAAGCGCGGCAGGTAACGTGGGATCAGGTTAAGCAGGCCGGCCATGGCCGACGCTCCGGCGAACCACAGGATCAGAATAGTGGACAAGTCATAGACCGTCCCGAAAGCATTCCCCAGATACAGGTGGGCGAGATAAGCGATGGCCCGACCGTCCGCGGGTCCTCCGATCTTGTAAGCGCTCTCGGGAATCAACGCACCGCTGATAAAGCTGGAGAGAAGCAGCATCACGCTCATGAGGAGAGCTGCCGTCACCAGCAGTTTCCGCGTCGCCAGAATGCGGCCTGGAATTGTCTCCTCGGTCTTTCCCGGCTCCGCTCCCGATACGAGCGGCATTACGGATACGCCGGTTTCGAATCCGCTCAGACCTAACGCTAGCTTGGGAAACACCAGCGCCGAGGCGATGAAGATTGCAGTCCAGTCGCCATGCATGCTGAGCCCGGCGCGCCAGTGGGAAAGCAATTCCGGATGCTCCAAGACTTTCCAGCCGCACCATAACAGCACGATCGCGTTCAGGAACAAGTACGGAACAGCAACAAAGCTGGCGAGATGGATAGCCTCGCGAACGCCGATCATGAACACGATCGCCAGAAGCAACAGAAGGGCCAGCGTTACGCGCATGCGCGAGTCGCCGGCGAACACATGCAGATACGGATTTGCGATAGCGTGGCGCGCTGCGTCCGCGGCCGATAACGTCATGGTGATGACGAAATCGGTTGCGGCAAATCCCAGCAGAACCAGCACCATGATCTTGCCGGTCCAGCCCGGAAGCAAGTTCTCCAATAACGCGATGGAGCCTTGTCCGGCGTAGGAGCGTTTGGCGACCGCGGCATAAATCGGTACTGCACCAAACAGAGTCACCGCAACCAGCACCACGGTGGCAGGCAGGGCCAGCGCCCCGGCGGCGAGCAGCGCGATTCCCGGCTGGTAACCCAGGGTAGAGAAATAGTCAACGCCGGTTAGCCAGAGGACCAGATACCACGGATAGGTACGCTGTGGCCCCTGCGATGATCTGGACAGATCGTCCTGCGCGAAGAACCTGCCCAGCTTCCCTTTGGGAACATCATCAGGTACAGGCAAACGCAGGACCGTGTCTTTGGAAGGATTGGTCATGAAGTCCGAACCAGTCGCACTCACTTTCGCAGAAGTCCGATTGTAAGGCGCAGCGGCCGGCCTTCATATTGCCAATTCATTACGGAAATGTTACTAACGGGTGAGCCTGTTTGTCACAGGAACGTTACAAATTCATATGGCGACGACCGTTACAGAGGCAAGACGCGAGGCGGTGCCTGAACCGGAAGCTTCACCGGGGCGCGTCTTCTGGATTACCGGGTTGTCCGGCGCGGGCAAGACCACCTTGGGCCGGGAATTGTCGAACCGGCTGCGTGCCGCCGGCCATCCGGTTACGTTTCTGGATGGTGATGCGCTTCGTTCTGTAATTGCCGAGGACCTTGGCCACAGCAAAGAGGACCGCCGGCGATCGGCCATGCGCAACGCGCGCCTGTGCCGGTTGCTGGCCGAGCAGGGCGCCGATGTCGTATGCGCGACCATCTCGCTGTTTCACGAGGTGCAGCGTTGGAACCGCGAGAACATCCCGGGTTATCGCGAGATCTATCTTCGGGTGCCGCTAGAGGAACTTCAACGGCGAGATAGCAAGGGGATTTATGCGGGAGCCCGGCGCGACGTGGTTGGCCTTGACGTGCCGGCGGAGGCTCCCGAGGCGCCGGACCTGGTCCTCGACAATCATGGGGACCTCGACGTTGCCACGGCCGTCGATCTCATCCTGGCAGTATGCGCCCAGCACGACGGCGTGAATAGGACGCAGCCGAACCACGTCCTCGACTTCACGACGAAAGGCGAAACTCTGGAAGCTCTGGCGCCGCTGCTCCGCAACGGACGCGTCCTGCCGCAGGTTCGAATCTCAGAAGGCGATTGGCGCTCGGACGCTGCCCGCGTGCTGGAGACCATTGCCGCTGAAGCCTGGGGCGGTGGTCCGGTCATTGTGCGCAGCAGTGCACGGGCGGAGGATGGTGCCGCGAGCTCCCAGGCAGGGAAGTACGATTCCGTGCTCGGCGTCGCCGGCAGTGCAGCCGTGGCACAGGCAGTCGAGCGAGTGATCGGCTCATTTGCCGATGGCGGAAGCGACGACGACCAGATTTTTGTGCAGCCCATGCTTGACCACGTGGCGATGGCCGGGGTGGCCTTCTCGCGCAATCCCAGCGGCGGCCCTTATTTCGTTATCAATTACGACGACCGTTCCGGCCTGACCGATCGCGTGACCGGCGGTGTCGGCGACAATCTCGAGACCTTTTTCTGTCTGAAGTCGCGGCCCGATGCCTGTCCACCGCAGTTGGCGCCGGTCATCGCTCTGGTCAGCGAACTCGAAGGCCTTCTCGGGTGCGATGCCATCGACGTGGAATTCGCCGTCGGCGGGGACGGCCAGCTCTACCTTCTGCAAGTACGCCCACTCGCCGTCGAGCGCCAGACGCGGGTAGCGGATGCGAAGGTCGACACCGCGCTCGCCGATGTCGCGCGCAAGGTCGGGCTGCTGAGCCGCCCTCACCCCTACCTGCACGGCAGCCGGGCGATATTCGGCGTCATGCCGGACTGGAACCCGGCCGAAATCATCGGAGTGCGGCCCTGGCCGCTCTCGCTGTCGCTCTATCGCGAGCTCATCACCGACGCTATCTGGGCCTATCAGCGGGACAACTACGGTTACCAGAATCTGCGCAGCTTTCCGCTCATGGTCAGCTTTCACGGGCTGCCCTACATCGACGTGCGCGTCAGCTTCAACTCCTTCATCCCGCGCGACGTCCCCGACGATCTTGCCGGGCGCCTGGTGAACTACTACGTCGATCGCCTGCTCTCCGAGCCGCATCTCCACGACAAAGTCGAGTTTGAGATTATCTTCTCCTGTTACACCCTCGATTTGCCGAAACGGATAGGCGGGCTGGCCGAGCGCGGGTTTTCTGCGGAAGACCTTGCCGAGCTCGCAGGCGCATTGCGGCGGCTTACCAATCGCATCATGCATGGCGAGACGGCGCTGTGGCGGCGTGATCGCGCCAAGATCGACCTGCTGGCTCAGCGGTTTCCGGCCATCTGCAACGCGGAGATCGACAAGATCAGCCGCATTTACTGGCTGATCGAGGACTGCAAGCGATATGGCACGTTGCCGTTCGCCGGGCTGGCGCGGGCCGGCTTCATCGCGGTGCAGATGCTCCAGTCCTTCGTCGAAGTGGGCGTGTTCAATGCCGGCGAGGTTGCTACATTCATGGCGAGTGTCGATACGGTTGGGTCGCGCATCGGGCAGGATTTCGCGCAACTTCCGAAGGCAGAATTCCTCGCGCGCTACGGCCATCTCCGGCCGGGGACCTACGACATCCTGTCGCCGCGCTATGACGAAGCGCCCGATCTCTATTTCGACTGGTCGAGTGCGCGACCTAAGGCGCCCGAGCCGCCGCGCTTCGCGCTTTCCATCGAGCAGTTGCGCCGCATCGAGCAGCTCCTCAAGGAACATGAGCTCGAGATCGACGTCCTCAGTTTGATCGAGTTCATCAAGGCCGGCATCGAGGGACGCGAATACGCGAAGTTCGTGTTCACGCAAAGCCTGAGCGACGCTCTGTCGCTGATTCGCCGGCTGGGCGAGGAGCACGGTCTGTCGGCACAGGATTGCGCCTTTCTGAACTACGATGTCATCCGCACGCTGTATAGCGAGAGCGGGCCGGTACGCGAAGCCCTGCTGGAGAGTGTCGCGCGTGGCAGGGAGCATCATGCGCTCACGCGCAATCTTGTGCTTCCGCCAATCATCGCGTCGCCCGACGATGTTTTCGCATTTCACCTCCCGCCGAGCCAGCCTAACTTCATTACGCAGAAGAAGGTCACCGCTGCGGTCGCCTCAGTCGGCGACCCGCCGGAGAGCTTTGCGGGACGAATTCTTTTCGTGCCCAGCGCGGACCCCGGCTTCGACTGGATCTTCACTCGCGACATCAGCGGCTTCGTCACCCAATACGGCGGCGCCAATTCGCACATGGCAATCCGCGCCGGCGAGCTGGGCATTCCCGCTGTCATCGGTGCGGGCGAAGCGCTGTTCCGGCGATGGCAGACGGCGCATAAGCTGTGCCTCGATTGCACGAACCAGAAGGTTCTGGTCATCGCATGAAAGCGGTCGCCGTTACGCAGCGGGTATCGGTCGTTCCGGCTTATGGCGAGCGCCGTGACTGCCTGGACCAGGCCTGGACCAGGTTCCTCTTAGCCTGCGGGCTGCTTCCCGTGTTGTTACCCAACGTTACCGAGGCGGCCCTTGGTTTGTGTGAGAGGACGGGTGTCGCCGGGTTGGTGTTGACCGGAGGCAACGATCTTGCCGCACTGGGCGGCGATGCTCCGGAACGCGACGCCGTCGAGAATGCTCTGCTCGAATGGGCCGAGCGCCGCGCGCTGCCGGTGCTGGGCGTTTGTCGCGGCATGCAAGTGATTCAGCAGCGTTTCGCCGTCCCGTTACGCCGCGTCGAAGGCCATGTGGCGCAACGTCAGGTCATCCGCATCGACGGCGAGCCCAGAGAGGTCAACAGCTATCATTGTTTTGCCGCCTTCGACTCGCAGCCGCCGCTTGAGGTCTGGGCGGTCGCCGACGATGGCGTTGTCAAAGCGGTTCGCCATTCGACGCAGCCTGTAACCGGAATCATGTGGCACCCTGAGCGGCTCGCTCCATTCTCACCTGTCGATGTGCAGCTGTTCCGGCAGGTCTTCGGGGTCGGATGATGCGTGCAGTCATTCTCGCTGCCGGTCGCGGCAGCCGCATGGGTCATCTCGGTGTCGATCGCCCGAAATGCTTCGTCGAACTCGAAGGCAAGCCTTTAATCGAGCGCCAGATTGCGGCGCTGCGGCGCGGCGGGGTTGACGAGATCGGGGTCGTCCGCGGCTATCGTGCCGAGATGATCGATTTTTCCGGCCTCACCTATTTCACGAACCAACGATGGGCCGAGACCAACATGGTGATGTCGCTCGCCACGGCCGCTTCCTGGCTGCGTTCGGGGCCAGTCATCGTAAGCTATGGCGACATCTTCTACCGGAATGAGTTGGTGCGAGGACTGTCCGGCGCGCCAGGCCAGCTGGTAATCAGTTATGACCGCGCCTGGCGCCATCTGTGGACACGCCGTTTCGCCGATCCTTTGGCCGACGCCGAAACCTTCCGCATCGATGCTGCTGGCCAACTGCTGGAGATCGGCGGCAAGACGACGCGGATCGAAGACATCGAGGGGCAGTACATGGGCCTGCTGAAGTTCACGCCACCGGCATGGAGCGCCGTTGAGGCGCTGCTCGATGCACTGGACGCACCAATCCGCGATCGCCTCGATATGACAGGATTGCTGCGCCGCCTGCTAGCCGGGGGAAAACTTCCAATCGATACGTTTGCCACCGATGGACAATGGGGCGAAATCGACAATCCAGAGGACGTGGCGTTGTATCAGAAAATGGTGAGGGACGGGGACCTGCTGCTCGAGGATGGGCTGCCCGAAAGAGAGCCGACAGCATGAAACATGGAGACTTTACAGGGTTGGCTGGTAACTACGCCAAGTTCCGGGCCGGGTACGCGCCGCAGGTCGCAACCGCAATTCTGAATTATGTGGGACGCGACACGGCCAGTATCGATGCGGCTGACGTCGGCGCAGGCACTGGCATTTGGACGCGAACCATTGCTGCCCGCGGCCTGCGTTCGGTCATCGCTGTGGAACCCAACGACGACATGCGNNTCAGCCGATCTGGTCAGCATGGCCTCGTCGCTGCACTGGGCCGATTTTGACAAGGCGTGCGTCGAGTTCCACCGCATCCTGCGTCCGGGCGGCGCCTTCGTTGCCTTGTGGAATCCGCGCTTCATCGAGGCGAACCCGCTGCTGGTTGAAATTGAAGCGCAGATCACCCGGCTTAAGCCTGACATCGAGCGTGTGTCGTCAGGCCGCTCTGGCATTACCGAGCGACTTACCGACATGCTGAGTTCCAAGCCGCAATTTGCGGAGGTACTGTACCTTGAAGGCAGGCATTCCATGCACCAAACGCCAGAGCAGTATATTGGCGCATGGCGCTCGGTGAACGATCTGCAGGTGCAATTAGGCCCCGAACTATTCGCGAAGTTCCTGGATTTCGCAGAGGAACGCATAGCGGGCCTGACCGCGATTGAGACAACCTATGTGACCCGTGCGTGGGCAGCGCGGCGTGCACAGGTCTAGATAGCCTGGCGACGCAAACTGTACTCAGCCGAGACTGTAGCCCATTTTCTCGATCCTCTTTTTTGTATCCGCCTCCAGCCCATCTATGAAGTTTCCGAATTGAGGGACTTTTTCCTTCACGGCCCGATAGCGATAAGGCTTGGTTCTGGGCGCGGCAATCTGTAAGTGGCTCAAGTCAACATCAGCCGACATAACTTTAACGATCTTGGAGAACTCCTTGCGCGGGTCGACCATGAAGTCCTCAAGACGCAGCGCGAATGGTGTGGACTGGAGATGAAGCTCAGTTTCCTCAACAAACTCCGCGAAAGACAAGAATCGCGGACCTGGTCCGGCCGGGAAAAAATTCGGGTCGCCCTGGGCAAATGCCATGAATTCAGAAAAATTCTGCTCCACATCGGCGTACAGATCGTCGGCTTTCTTATAAGCGTCCGAGATAAGCCGCGTCCTCTCGTCGCGAGCGTCTGTCCGCCAATAAACCCAGTTTGTCAGCAGGGAATCCAGGGGATGGCGATAGATAAAGATGACGCTGGCAAATCCCGATCTTGCCGCTTCCCGTACACGGCGCATGATACTGGGCCCAGACTGGCCGCGAGACGTGAACCGCGTAGTGGCATGGCCGCTATAGATCATGGATGTCGGACCTGGATGTAAGCGCAGCCCATCCCTGAAGTACCTCGCTCTTTCTCCAACATTCTGCAGTATCAGTTCGTTAATATACAGACGGCCCGTGCCGAATAGTCCAATAACATAAATGGTTTTGTCATTCCCTAGACCCGTATCGATGTAGAACTGAGAAATCTCGCGGGCCCGATTGTCACGGTCTACGTCTGTCGTGCCGGCAGGGGTGTACAGATTCGGGGACTTCTGTATGCCGACCAACTCTACCTGCTCGCGCATGAGCAGAAACTGCTCCTGCATTGCCTCCGCCAGAGTGGCGCTCCTCTTCTCCGCCTTCGCTAATCGCCCGTCAAGGGCAACCATAACTGCGGACACGTTCCCAAGGGCGCAGACGATTTCTTCGAACGATCGATTCACAAAGTCATTGAAATCAGGCGAAGGCCACGTATACGAAGCCAGCAGGCGACTCGCCAGCTTCTTAAGCGGCTGGATCAGGCTGTTGTACCAGCGGGAAGGCTGCGGATCAACAGACCCCACGGCATTCCCCGGCCTGTCAATAGCGGCTATCTCGCTGCCCAGTTCATCGACGTCATAGCACCAATCACAGGGCACCAGGTGCGGCTTGCGCACCTCTCCTCGCATGCTGATCATGCTGGCGAGAGCGGCCTCAAGATCGACGTTCGTTTGCGCGTTGGCCGGCGATTTGAGGTTGGCCAGAAGTTCCATACACTTCTGCAAGGAGGACGCAAACGCAGCATTACTCTGCTCCAACTGGGGCAACCGTTCGTCGATTGCCTGCAAGCTGGTCCGAAGGTCCTCAATAGGGTTAGCGATGATGTCAAGGCATCGAACAACTGATAGGTTGAACTCGCGCTGGGGCCGCGTATACCAAGCCAGCAAGCGAGCAAATAACTTCTCCGAAGGTTGGATCGCGTCCTCATGCCATCCAGAAGGCTGCGGAGTAACGTCCGCCGTGGCGCTTTCGAGTCTCCCGATGGTGGCCGCTACGCTGCGCAGTTCATCGAAGTCGAAGAGCCAGACGCTGGGGGCCTGGGGGTTGGGAGCTCGTACCTCCGTGCTGGCGAAGGCGGTTTTGGGGCCGCCATTCTTGTGCACGTTGTGCAGCGATTCCAGTATGGCCAGGACCTGCGCGCCCTTCTGCAAGGAGGACATATGCGCCGTGTTGTCCTGCTCTAATTCGGTCAACCGTCCGTCCATTGCGACTACCCGCAAGTTTGTCTGAAGTTTTGCGATCGAAAGAGCCAGGACGTCGAGGGAGCGGACAACGGAAAGGTTGAACTCGCGCTGGGGCCGTGTATACCAGGCCAATGAGCGGGCAACCGAGCTCTTAACCAGTTGAGCCAGGTCATTGAGCAAACCCGGAGGGCGCCTATTGATCGTCCCGATAGCTTTCGAGAGCCTCTTACATCGGGCAAGCGCAGGGCGGATCTCGCCAAAGTCGATACGAATCTTCATTTTGAAGTAAGGAAAATGATACTAGATTGAGCGCTCAAGACCTGGCTGCGCCGCTCTCGCTGGGTTTTGCTCGAACAAAACTGCTCAGGATTTCGGCATCGAGGTATGAGTTTGTTCTTGCTGGAGGCCTGTGAACGGAACTGAAAATAGCAGTGTCTCGAAATAGCTCCAGTTTGTTCCGTCAGGGAAGGATGCGGACCTTGGCTTAAACCAGTTACCGGATTGGGTGGAGATCATGCGGCCTTCGAGTAAGCCCAATGCGGGCCGGCGACTGAGCAGGAAGACGCTGGCCGTCTGGCCTGCCCCTGTTCCTTGACTCACAGACGTACTGCAACCTTCGTCAAGTTGCTGGGAGTTGGCAAACAGTTGCTGTACCGTCTGCCGCCGCGAGCTGGCACTTTTGATCGGAACCTGCTGCCAATACCATGCGGGAGACGCCGTACCCAAGGGATCTGCATTCTTGCTGCCAAGAATGTCGTGGCCGCTGAAAGTGCCGCAGAGGTTTGACCATGTGTTCACCCCCACGGTGCTCCAGGCCTCCGCGGCGGAATTAGAGTAAGGCGCAGCCGCCATCGAGTACGAGTCTGGCCCGTAACTATCTTTCCTCTGGAACTGTGTCCCATTCGTGGTCAGCCACGCATGGGTCGTGATGTAACACTCGCAATCGGAATTCGCCAGCATCACGTCATAGGCCCATGACCAGGCGGCGTTGCCGGCGAAGAAGTCGAGCGCCAGGACCAGCATTCTTACACCGGAAATGACGAACTTAACCGCCGTGTTGGCCCCGGTCGTGTCATACGATCCAATCCAGTAAGCCATGTCCCCGCCACCAAGATCGATGCCGGAACGGTAAACCTCAGAGCGGTGCTTGGCGGAGAAATAGCCGGTCGCGAACTGCGCTCCGAGATTACTGCGGGATGAGGGCTTAATCGCATCGTAGTCGTGGTTCCCCGGAGGGGTTGTGAAGGCAATGTGATTCTTGTCCAGAATGGTCCAGGCGTTTTGCGCGTTTCTGTCCTCATTGGGGACGGTAGCGTTCACGCAATCGCCGACGCCCACAACTGCTTTGATGTTGGCGTCGAAAGAAGGAGGGCTAGAGGTGAAGACTATTTTCCGGTTGGCGACGATCCAATTCATCATCGCGGCGTAGTATTCACCCATTTTGTCAGGGCACGATTCCGCCAGAAATTGAGGATCGGGAATGATCGCAATCGTGAAATCAGGGGCCGCTGCCGCAGGCGGGTTTAGGAGAGTTGATGCTATCGCGACCCCAGGTGTACTAAGGATGTGCGATGCTGCTGCGCCAGCCAGGCCACCCAGAACAGACACCCCGAAGCCCCGCCTGCTAATCTTCTTCAAGAGCAGCTTCGGCGTCATTCCCCCATGTTTGAGTAAGTACTCCAGTTCCGTCATGATTACGGGGCCTCAAACACGCCAATTTACATCATCAGCGGTGATATCGGCACTGCGCCCAACTGATCGGCAGCGCGGCCAGGCTCAGCCATTACGTTGGACGCCGCCGGGCCGCCTATGAGGCTAAGGCGCATGGCGACTCACCACGGATAGACCTGATCGACGCTGGTGCGCGCGCATTCTGGTTAGGTAGTCTTGTTTTCTGGAAGAACCTTCGCTGACGGCTTTGCGTGGTTCGAGTGCCTCTCAACTACCCAAACATTAGAAGCCCAGAAAAAGCTGACTTGCGTCGGTCGGGAACTTCAGGTCGATCCCACGGTCGCGGTTGGCTGCGATAGTGGCTTTGAGATTGAGTTGGTCGAGGGCGATAGAGCGCTGCTGCCGGTCAATCTCAACGTGCAAAGAGTTTGGCGTTAGCGTGTAACGACGTGCTTCGAGTCTCTCGCCGTTGGCGAATACAAACAGCGTGGGCAGGTCAGGTTTGGCCGCGGCATCCTTTGTGTCCGGCAGTTCAATCAGCTTGGGCGATTCGGGAAGCCGTGCTGGCTCGCGGTTATCGTCGCGACTTTGCATCACGATCACGGGAGGAGATTGTGCTGGGGGCTCACCGTAAGAGTCGGACGGCCCCAAGTCCCAACCCCAATCAGGGTAATACCAGGGAGCGTAGAACCCTCCGTAGTTGCGATAGCGGGAATAGCCTCGGGCAGGGCCGTTGGGAAAGCCGTGCCCGCTGCCAGAATGCGCTCCGCCGCTTACAGACACCCGGGCCCCGCCACCTGCCCGCTGGGCCTGCGCAGGCGCTACAACCAGGATCGAAACCGTCAGCAGAGCGAACACCAATACTGAGCGCTGCATACCTCATATGATGAGCCGTTTCCCGCGGAGATGCAACGGATTTTCGCGGTCGATTTAAAACGCATTCAACTGCACTGCTCGCGTTGGGAACTCCACGGCAACCATAAGTTCCTTTCCCAACAATAGTCAGCAACTCACCCAATGAAGCCTCGCACATAGCCCGGCTACCTGATTTCAGACAGAGACATATTGCCCGCTATCCGCGTGATCAGCTCAGCCCATTTTGCAAGCTCAGGATTGGCCTCCCGCCGCCTCCGGCCGTCGATGCGGCCGTGGACTGACACCGGCCTGGCCCTCGATTTTTTTTCGGCAAACGAATTTCCTTGACAAAAGTCAGTTTAGGGATAGGATAAGTGCCACTTTCCAAGTTTAGTTCGGTCGCCTCCATTGGCCCCCCCTCTGAGGAAATCGATCGAGCCGCACTCGGGTAGCAGGGTTACCGAGTTGTTCGGCCATTTTCACGCATAGATTTAAAGGGTTTCGGTATCAGGCCCGTCGTCTGTTTTAGCCGAGTTTGCCCCAAATCGCCTGGAGGGTGTTATGCCACAACGTCTCCTCAGGGTCCTGGCTACTGTTTCTATCCTTCTGCTTTCCGCAATCGCCTTTGCACAGTCGGGGCCGCCGGCGGCTGACGTACTGAGCTACAGCAGCACGCCGAACGAGAACTATGGCTCGTATCCGTCTATCTTTGTCCAGAAGGGCTCGGTCACTTCCCGGAGCTACATCAAGTTCAACCTCGGGACGCTGCCGGCCGGCGTGAACGTGAGCAAGGCCACGCTGCGGCTGTTCGTGAATCAGATCGCCGCGCCCGGCAGCTTCGATGTGTACCAACTCAACTCGACGTGGAGCGAGAGCACGCTGACTTACAATAACGCGCCTGCTCTTGGGACTTCTGCGACGGGAAACCACCCGGTGGCGTTCACCTCCTCCAGCCTGAATCAGTTCATCGTAATCGACATCACAGCCCTGGTGCAGGGATGGATGAACGGCAGTATCGCGAATGACGGACTGGCGCTGGCCGTGACTACCACCAGCGGCTCCGTATCCTTCGACAGCAAGGAGAGCACCTACACCAGCCACCAGCCCGAACTGGAAGTGGCGCTGACTGGCCCAGCTGGCCCAACAGGTCCGCAAGGACCGCAAGGACCAGAGGGACAAACCGGGGCCACGGGGCCAGTCGGTCCGCAAGGGCCGCAGGGAAACACCGGCCCTCAAGGTCCTATTGGTTTGACAGGCCCGCAGGGAACCACCGGAGCGCAAGGTCCACAGGGGTTGACGGGTGCCACTGGATCCATCGGGCCCCAAGGGCCGCAGGGACAGACCGGTGCCACCGGGCAGATCGGTCCGCAAGGTCCCATTGGTTTGACAGGCGCGCAGGGACAGGCCGGAACCAACGGCACCAATGGAGCCAACGGAACGGGATTCAACTTTACGGGGCCATTCAACCTTTCCACGAACTACAACCCGTACGACGTGGTGACGTATAACGGATCGACCTATGATGCGACCACAGCGATTGCCTCTGGCGGCCAGCCCCCCAATAACAATCCTCAATGGAGTTTGATGGCGCAGGTAG
>PLBD01000516.1 GCA_003135315.1 Acidobacteriaceae bacterium
GTTTTTCGACCATCCGATTCTGAACTCCCCGTACGACGCCCCTGGACGCCATTGGGAGCTTGACGATCAGGGGCAGCCGACTCATAAAATTGTGGATCACCGCCGCCCGGCCGAGTTCATTACACCGATCCCAAAGCCTAAAAAGCGGAAAGACAAACAGATATCCCTTGTGCTCGACGAGGGCTTAGGGCTCTCCACGAAGAGCCAGCAGTACCACACCGCGATCATCAATTCTGTCCGCAATCAGGTAGATAAATGGCGCAGGCAGCCCGATCCCAACGACTGGCGCGTGACCCCCGAAACCGCGCGGTTGCTTCAGCACTGGCGAAGCCAAAACTTTAGCGGCATTCGTCCTTTCTTCTGCCAGGTGGAAGCGGTTGAAACGGTGATCTGGTTGACGGAAGTTGCACCACAGGTGGGAAAAGTGGGCGAGGAATTTCTGGAGCATTTGGCCAATGCCAATAATGATGCCAATCCTGAACTCATGCGCTTGGCATTGAAGCTCGCCACCGGCGCTGGCAAGACCACGGTTATGGCGATGGTTATCGCCTGGCAGTCGATCAATGCTGCGCGCCACCCACAAAGCAAAAAGTTCGCCCGCGGTTTTCTTGTGGTTGCGCCGGGCCTCACGATCAAGGACCGTCTGCGCGTGTTGCAGCCGAACGACCCCGACAGTTATTACAAGAGTCGTGAACTCGTTCCGGGGGACATGTTAGACGAGGTAAATCGTGCCAAGATCGTGATTACGAATTATCACGCATTCAAGCTGCGCGAGCGCATTGACCTCTCCAAAGGCGGGCGTTCACTTCTGCAGGGCCGCGGTGAAGAATTGAACACCCTTGAAACCGAGGGACAGATGCTGCAGCGAGTCATGCCCGACCTTATGGGCATGAAGAATATCCTCGTGTTGAACGATGAGGCGCATCACTGCTACCGCGAGAAGGTGGGGGCCGAGGAAGAAGACGACGAGCTCAAGGGTGATGACAAGAAGGAAGCTGAGAAGAACAAGGAAGCTGCACGCGTGTGGATTTCCGGCTTGGAAGCGGTGAACCGGAATCTCGGCGTGGCGCGCGTCGTTGACCTGTCCGCCACGCCCTTTTTTCTGAGCGGCTCAGGCTATGCCGAAGGGACTCTCTTCCCCTGGACGCTGAGCGATTTCTCACTGATGGATGCGATCGAGTGCGGCATCGTCAAGCTGCCCCGAGTCCCTGTTGCAGATAATATCCCTGGGGCCGAGATGCCGATGTTCCGGAATCTCTGGGAGCACATAGGGAAGAAGATGCCCAAGAAGGGGAGGGGGAAAGACAAACTCGACCCGCTTGAACTCCATCCGGTATTGCAAACAGCACTGGAAGCACTCTACGGCCACTACGCAAAGACCTATGAGCTGTGGCAGAAGGCCGGGATACGCGTGCCTCCCTGCTTCATCGTGGTCTGCAACAACACCTCAACCTCCAAGCTCGTTTACGACTACATTTCCGGATTTCTCCGTGATAACGACGACGGCTCTAAGACTCCTGTGGCTGGCCGCCTGGAATTGTTTCGCAATTTCGATGAACACGGAAATCCATTCCCGAAGCCGAACACCTTGCTCATCGATAGCGAACAGCTCGAATCAGGGGAGGGGCTTGACGATAATTTTCGCGACATGGCGGCCGACGAAATCGAGCGGTTCCGCCGTGACATTCTCGAACGTGGCGGCAAGCTGGCGGATGATTTGCAGGGAGGAAAGGAACTCGATGACGTAACGCTCCTGCGTGAGGTAATGAATACGGTCGGCAAGTTCGGGCAATTAGGAGGCGGAATCCGCTGTGTCGTTTCTGTCGCAATGCTGACCGAGGGATGGGATGCCAACACCGTGACACACGTCCTCGGGGTGCGGGCGTTCGGCACTCAGTTATTGTGCGAACAAGTGATCGGACGTGCTCTGAGGCGGCAGTCCTACCACTTGAATGATGAAGGGCTCTTCGATGTGGAGTATGCGGATGTGCTCGGCATTCCCTTCGATTTCACTGCTAAACCAGTCGTTGCCCCGCCGCAACCACCGCGTGAAACGATTCAAGTTAAAGCAGTGCGGCCTGACCGGGATGCCCTTGAGATTCGATTTCCGCGAGTGGAAGGTTATCGTATCGAACTTCCCGAAGACCGTCTCTCTGCAGAATTCAATGATGACTCAGTACTCGAATTGACCCCCGACCTCGTTGGCGCGACCGAGACCCAGAATTCCGGGATTATCGGAGAAAAGGCAGATCTCAATCTCGTCCACACCGGCGATGTGCGACCGTCACAGGTTTTGTATGAGCTGACATCGCATCTCGTGCTGCATAGGTGGCGTGAGCCCGGAGAAGGTCCGCAACTTCACCTATTCGGCCAGCTTAAGCGCGTCGCCAAACAATGGCTCGACGGATATCTTGTGTGCAAGGGCGGCACCTATCCCGCCCAACTCAAATACAAGATGCTGGCGGATATGGCATGCGGAAAGATCATCGCCGGCATCAATCGCAAGTTCATCGGCGAACGTCCGATTAAGGCTGTGCTGGACCCTTACAACCCCACTGGCTCAACAATGCACGTCAATTTCAACACAACGAAAAAGAACAGATGGAAGACCGATGAGCGGCGCTGTCACATTAACTGGGTTGTCCTCGACAGCGACTGGGAAGGTGAGTTCTGCAGAGTCGCAGAAGCTCACCCTCGGGTGCGTTCCTATGTGAGTTTTCGGCTAGCGTGC
>PLBD01000072.1 GCA_003135315.1 Acidobacteriaceae bacterium
GTTACGGTAGTGCTCGACCACCGCCCTTTGCGGCAGCCAACCGACCCAGCGCACGGTTCCCTCCAGGCCGAGCAGACGGCTGAGGGCGGCCAGCCTGCCCTTGGCGGGCCCGTCACCGACGATGGTAAAACGAACGCCCGGATGCGACTGCCTTACTTGCGCAATGGCGCGAAGGGCGATGTCGACTGCCTTCCACTCCAGCAGGCGGCCGACATAAAGCACGCGGAAGTTGTGGGCGCCGCGCTTTGCCATGCAGGGGGCGGCAGGCGGAACATGCTCCGGCAGGCCGATCGCCAGATGGACAGTGCTTTTGTGACGCCAGCGCCGGGGCACCAGCGGCAGCGTATCCCGGGTGACCAGGATGCTCTCGGCCTGGCGGAAGGTGCGGCGCATCAAGGGATCCAGCGCCACCAGAAAGTTGGAGATATCGCGAAACCACTCGCGCCGTTTTTGCCGCCCCGAGAATCCAGCGCGAAGCGGAGCGGGAACAGCTTCGCCGCCGGAGACCGGGCCGAACCAGAAAGGAATACCGAGTGCTGCCATGAAGCTGGGGAACCGCACGCTGACATAAGTGACGTGTTGCACGACGTCGAAGGGCAGTCCGGGGAAGAGCTGCCGCACTCGCCGCACCACGAACCACTGCCAGAGGATGTAATAGAGCGCCTTGCCGCTGGGACAGCTGCGCCAGTGCTGTATCCACAGAGGCAGATCGTAATAGACAAAGCTGATGGTTCTGGTCAGGCGCGGCGCCTCCAGTTCGATGGCTCGCCGATTCGCGGCACGTGTGATGACGGTTACGTAATGTCCCAGCCGTGCCAACTCTGTTGCCCAACTCCAACCGACGCCGGGTTCGGAGCCGCGTCCGGGCTCACAGGCGTAGGCGGAGAGAAGTACGCGGGCCAATTAGTCCAACCCCGCGGAGCCAAGTTCAGATCGCCCGGCTAGGTTGCCGACTACGAGGTCACCAGCCAAGCTGCGCAGCCCTAGCCGCTTTCCGGTACGCAGCGAAAGCCGGTACAGAGTTGCGCGGATTGCGTTGTGGAGAACCTGTTCGGGTGGGCCGTCGGCGTCCAGGCGGATCAACCTCCGGCGAGGAATTTGGGACAGGAGCAAGCCTTCGCTTTGTCCGGGCTCTAAGGACACCACAACGTCGCCGCGCGCACGAAGGTAGAGAGATTCCAACCAGCCTATCGCTTGGGGCAGGGCACTGGCGGTGGCGGGGGAGTCAGCCGTTCGGGCCACCAGGGTCGATCGAATTCGCGCTGCCGAGACCTGCAAAATCTGCCTGAAAGAGTCCGGCAGGCTGTTCGCGGTCCATATCCTCCGCGTGCGGCGGAAGACAGGGGCCAGGTTGCACGCAAGGTCGTCGGCCAGTTGCGAAGTGAGCGCGCTGTCGCCCCCGACGACGATCACCGATAAGCCCGTGGGAAACAGGATGCGGCGCAAGCACCGCCCGGCCTCACGCAGCTCTTGAAGGGTGCGGCGAAGCGGTCGCTCCACCGCAGGCGATCTCTGCAACTCCGCGAGCAGGCTGGACAACTGCCGCTGGAACCATCCGAGATTTTGCTCGACGATCGCCCGTTGCAACATGAGGGCGGTTTCCGGAGGCCAGATGATCGCGACCCGTTGCCGGCAATCCATGGGATTGCGTGCGAACAGATGTTGCAGGCGTTTGAGGTGGTGCGAGACGATGTCCTGTTTCAGGACCTTCTTGATGAGGTAGTAGATGAACTCGTCCGCGACGGAAGGCACATAGAAGTCGCGGTATTTCCGGCGAACAGCAATGACGTCGTCGGCGGGCAACCAGCTGCGTCCGTCGCGGCGGTAGTCGCTGTAACAGTCGGCGGCCAGGTGGACAACGTGTTTGCCCAGTTGGCGGGCAAGCACAAAGTAGCTCGCAGTTGTCTCGTGCTGGATGGACTGAACGAGCAAAGCGCCGGCCGCCTCCGCGGTCTGAGCGAGGAGAGCTGGAACCCGTGGCAGGTCGCGAGGGCGAAACATGATGTCTACATCGGACAAGTTGATCTCCTGCCTGGCCTCATATCCGCTCAGGATGCAGTAGGGAATCTCAGCGTGGTTGAGCTGCGCGACCAGCGCCTCGAACAACTGGGCACGGACGCCGGCCAGTTCCGCGGGATGAGAGGAGACCAGTTGCAGGCGTCGAGGCGGCTTGGTTGCAAACGCTGTGGAGGAATCGAGATTGCGGACCAGGAGCGCCAGTGTTTTCAGCAGAAACCCGGCTCGTTGGGGTTGGTGGTGTGAGGTGCACTTCAGGTAGGACTGAAACAGGTATGCGATCTCCAAGGCGCGACACTGGGGCGGGGCGATACCTAGCGTTTTGGCCAGCGGTTCCACGTCCGCGCAATGCGTGGTGGGTCGGGCGCCGAAGAGGAAGTCCTGCATATGCAGAAAGTGATAGGCATCCTGCAAGGGCAGCCCACCGCGCTCAGCGTCTTCCCAATCGATGAGAGCAGCGGCGCAGTGCGGGCTGTGGCGGATATTCCAGGGCGCAAAATCGCCGTGCAGCCAGCAGGCAGGCAGTGCGTGGGCATCGCACAGCTCGGCCAGGGCTGCTTGCAGCAGCTCAAGATAGGGTTTGTGCGTGACCGAGGACAACGCGTTGTGCCAGGCTGCTACGTGTTCGGCGATGGTTGTGGACTCGTAGCGCAAAACCAGGGAGCCCAGCAGGGAAAGATATTCAGGAAGGAAGCGGCGGCTGCCTGACTTTCCCGGCAGAAACTGCTCGGTGGCTATGCCGTGCGAACGATCCAGGTACAGCAGCCGCGGCGCACAACAGAGTCCTTCGCCAGCCAACTCGCCAAGCGTGGAGGCGTCGCGAACGATGGCATTCGTGGCTTCCGCGCCCAGCGGCACTTTGACGATGGCAGCACAGTTTCCGGAGGCGGGATCGACGAGATGGATGACTGCCTTTTGACTCGGGCCGGGAGTTCCCACATAAACAAGCGGCAGAGGCAGAGCGCCGCCGTCCCAGCCTAGGGCGCGCCAATCGATTTCGCCGGCATTGCCCAACTGCATCGTCTTGACGTGTGGCAAGGCCGGCAGTGCGCCGATGCGGTTGGCCACACGGATCGCGCCCCACTTGAGCCGGGATGAGACACGATACGGGGACCAGGTTGCCAGGGTTGAGTGTAGATTTCCGCCGCAGGCAGGGATCAGCCAGCGTGGCTGGTCGCCGGGGACGGCGAAGAACTCCGATGGCGGCGAGTGAGTCTCACCGAGCGGAAGGGCGGCAAGAAGTTGTTGGACCAGCTCAGAAGTCAGCAAAGAGGAGTACCTCGTAGGGTTGCATGAAAGGTTCATGAAGAAAAGTGGAGATGGCGGCGCTTACCTGCCGGGAGACCTGGTCGACAGAATCATCGGCGCTGACCAGAAGCGTCGAGGGCATAGAGTGGAACAGCGCCAGATAAGCGATTCGTTGGCGCTGCGACTCGGCCGGTGAGACTTCTTGTTTTCTGCGTTGCACGACGTCCGCGGGAGCGTCCAGCAGGACGCAAAGGTCGGGGCGAGGCGCAAACGCCGCGAGCCATGTGGCGAAGCGCAGACTGCCGGCGGGCAAGCGATAGCGCAAAGGATCGACCAGAATGTCCGGGTAGTATCGGTCGAAGATCACCAGGCCGGAGCAGCGCCGGGCGAGACGGACGGCAACGAAGTATCCGTACCAGCAGTCGAGCAGCCAGTAAAGCAGTTTGGCGCACGAGACGAGTAGGCTGCGCGGAGCCTGAGCGTGAGGATCGGACACCGGTGAGCGATGCGGCGCTTGCCGGCCTAACATGGGGCGAAAGTGAAACTGGACAACGGCGGAGAAGTCGGTCCCGGCCGCAACTTTCAGCTGCTCGATGATGGCGGACTTGCCCACGCCATCGGGACCGAAGAACGCGATGAAAAGCCCAGTAGATACCGAGCCGGATTTTCGATTTGCGCTCATAACCTGCCGTAGATAACCACGCCAACTGCCATTTGCAGGACGGAACTCAAGCTCTTGTCAGCCCACTGTTTGCTGCCGCTGACGGGCACGAAGAGAATGTCGCCGTCCTGAAGTTTGGGATCGGCGGCCTGGTTGGCCAGAATGCGCTTGAGAGGGAGATCGGATTCGGTACGCCCGGAGGTAGTGTTGCGAATCAGTTTGGCATCGTACTTCGCAGTTTTGTTAATGCCTTGGGCCAGAGCCAGCGCTTGCAGGACCGTAACCGTGTCCTTGTTTTCGATCAGGTAGCCGCTNNCGGTCGCCGGGCTGCACATCGATGTCTCCGCCGTTCCCTTGCGGAGAATTGTTGAGTTGAAAAGTGATGATCTGTTCGCGGTTGTTGCGGCTTACGGTGACGGTCTTGGAGGCGGCAGGTGTGAGGCCGCCGGCCACGGAGATGAATCCGAGCACGGTCTGTTTCGCGACCCAGGGGTAGACGCCGGGCGTTTTGACCTCTCCCGCAACGGTGACACCTTGGGTGGCATACTCCAGCACGAAGACTTCCACGTGCGGATCGCGCAGAATGTGTTGCCGGCGAAACCACGCCTCAATGACAATCTCCGCCTGCTCTGCCGTCAGTCCTTTGACGCTGACAGCGCCTCCGACGGGCAGGATGATCTCTCCGCGCTCGTCCACGCGGAGTTTTTCCGAAAGCTCGGGAGTGTCGAAGACGCGAACATCAAGAAGGTCGCCGACATCGAGGAGTAATGCATTGGAGGCCGTTGCGCCGGCAGCGGGGTCTTGCGCCGAAGCTGGAGATGCTGCTGCTGCGGCCATGGGAGCGGACGCCACGGACGTTGGCAGCGGTATTGACGCATCCTGCGATTGCGCAGGTGCGAGAGCGCCGAGGCAAAATGTCAGCACCAAAATGAGAGCGGGTAAGGCAGCGGCCGTGGTAAGCGCCCGCAGAACGAACAAGAATCTAGCTGTCACTTGGACCGGGCCCTGAGCCGGTGAGGCCATAGCCGCGCCGGCGGTAATAGGAGGGTTCATTTCGTTTGTCGACGCCATTGAGCACGACGCCGGCGACGCTGGCGTTGGCGCGTTGCAACAAATCCCGGGCGTGACGCAAGGCGTATTGTGTGGTCACGCCGCAGCGGGCCACCAATAGGACAGCGTCAACCTGGGAGCTGAGGACCACGGCGTCAGTAAACATCGACGCCGGAGGTGTATCGAAGATGATGTGGTCATAACGAGTGCGCCAGGAGTCAAGCAACTCGACCATCCTGGGCGACGCCAGCATCTCGGCAGGGTAGGGACAGGAGGCCCCCGCGGCCACGATGGCGAGGGTGGGCAGCAGGTCTGAGAACGCGATGGCTTCGTCTTTGTTGCAGAGCCCTGTCAGTATTCCTGTCAGTCCGGGATCCTGGGAAAGCGCAAAGGACTTGTGTACCGAAGGCTGGCGCAGGTCGGCATCGACCAGCAAGACCTTCGCGCCTTGCTGCGCCAGAACGGTGGCGCAATTCACCGCCGTCAAGGTCTTGCCTTCCGCCGGCATCGAACTAGCGATGACCAGGACCCGGGGGGGACTGGCGCCGGCATGAAGCAGTAGACAGGTTCGCAGACTGCGGTAGGACTCGGCGGCGTGCGATTGCGGCCGGCGATGGGCGATCAGACGCAAGCGCAGGGTTTGCTCGAGCGGCAGAAGCTTCTTCCCGCGCGCCGCCGGACCGCTCAGCCTGACCTGAGGAATCACCGCCAGGGTCTGGAGACCGCAGCAGCTCTCAACTTCCTCGCCGGTGCGAACCGTGGTGTCCAACGCCTCCAATCCCACTGCCGAAAGAACTCCCAGCACGAGTCCCGAACCGAGGCCTAGCGCCAGATCAAGGATCGGCCGGGGATCGACTGGCTCGGAAGGCACTTGGCCGGGATCAACGACTCCGATGTTGGCCGACGCCAGTCCGGCAACAATGCCGGCTTGCTGCAATTTCAATTGCAGAGTCTCATAGAGGTCCTGGGTGGCTTCAACTTCGTGCTTCAGAATTGCGTATTGGGCCGCGCCCTGGTTCAAGTCGANNGGCAAGGTTCTTCAGTTCGGTGCCGATCGCGCTATCGACCTGGGCCATCTCATTGCCCAGCTCGGCCAGCTTGGGATAGCCATCGCCGAACTTGGTGCTTAGGCGCGCGTAGTCCACGCGCAATTGCGCTTGCTGGGAGCGCAACACCTGCAGCGTAGGTTCGGGAACGGCGGAGGCAATCAGCTCCGGATTGCCTGACCCGGAGATGCGGTAGCGCGCTTCTTTCACGATGCGGTCCGACTCAGCCGTGGTGAGTTGCTCGTC
>PLBD01000111.1 GCA_003135315.1 Acidobacteriaceae bacterium
AGTTGTACGGGACGCTGCGGGTTGGTGAGGATGCGGGCCAGCCGATCGCGATCATGCAGCAAGAGCGTGGGGCGCTTGTATGTGGCGAAGCGGCGCGCGAACCCCAGCGTTAATGTTCGCCGACTGAGGACCGCCTCCGCTTGCTGCAGTTGCAGCGGCGACGCGGCGTAGCCTGCTTCCTGCCGCGTCAGCCGCTGCCGCGCATATTTCACCAGAGCCGCACGTCCGGCAGAACGCATACGCCAGATTTGCTGGTCACTCGCAGAGCGCATACGCCCTTCCAGGCTGCCCAGGTCTCCTCGCCACCGTTCCTTGCCGCAGAGTTGCGTCCATAAATGGTCGGCCGCTTCCCCATCCCATGTCGGGACGTGAATTCCATTCGTAACGTGGCCAACCGGCACTTCGTTTTCCGGGAAATGCGGGAACAGCGGCTGAAACAGCCGACGGCTGACCTGTCCATGCAGACGACTCACGCCATTGATCGATCCGCTGCCGCGGATTGCGAGATACGCCATGTTGAAAGGCTCGGACTCGTCGTCTGGATTCCGCCGGCCCAGCGCGAGTAGATCGTTCACCGATATGCCCAGAATGTCCTGTGCGTAGAACGGCAAATATTGCCGGATCAGTTCGGCGGGGAACCGGTCAAACCCGGCGTCTACGGCTGTGTGGGTCGTAAATACGTTTCCGGCGCGCGTAATGGCGAGCGCCTCATGAAACGAGCGCCCGGTCTCTTCCATATATCCGCGAGCCCTTTCGAGCACCGCGAACGCGGCATGGCCTTCATTCAAGTGGCAGACGTCAGCCTGGATGCCGAGCGTGCGCAGGAAACGCCATCCGATGATTCCAAGCAACACCTCCTGCTTGAGCCGCAGTTCGGGCCCGCCGCCGTACAACTCGCTGGTGATTGCACTGATATTCGGCGGATTGGCGGGATCATTGGTATCAAGCAGGTACAGCCTGGTTCGTCCGACCTGTACCTCCCACGCACGAATCCAGATTTTCCAGCCCGGAAGCCTCATCGGCATCCTGAGCAGGTCGCCATCCGATGTGCGTACTGGACGGATTGGCAATTGCCCGGGTTCGTTCACCGGATAAAGAACCTGTTGGCCGCCTTGGCTGTCGAACTCCTGCCGAAAATACCCCTGCTGGTAAAGGAGCCCGATACCAACCACTGGTNNACTGGTACGCCCAGATCGCTTGCGGCTTTCAACTGATCGCCTGCGACGTTGCCGAGGCCACCGGAGTAAATGGGCAGTGCCTCGCTCAGCATGTACTCCATGCTGAAGTAAGCTACAGTGCGAAGCGGAGATGAGGCATGCGCTGTTTGGAACCAAGCCGGAGCCGCATTCCTCTCGCTCGCCTCCGCCAAGAGTCGGTCGACCTGTGCGCGAAAGGAGTCGTCAGTTAGGCTGTCGAGCTTTCGCCGTGAGATGGATTGCAGGATCAGCCACGGGTTTCCGGTAAGCTCCCATAGCTCGGGATCAAGGCGCTTCCAGATCTCGTCGGTCGAGTGGTTCCAAGACCAGCTCAGGTCCAGCGCGAGTCGCATGAGGGCATCCGAGTCGTCTACTTCGGACGGCAGTGTGGAGTATGGGGGATTCGTCATATCATTTCACCTCCGCGGCTGCCGATCCATCTAACCCGCGACCATTGCATCCACAGGCGAGCCCGTTACCAATCCACACCGCTTTGCTCTTGAGCGTCAGTCGTTTCGTGACTCTCATTGCAGTTCCTTTCTGCAAAACCGCGGTTATTCCCGATGAGGAGTTCTCCATTCACCAGCGCTGCACGCCTTAATGACACACCGCATCATCTTGGAAGGTGCCGCCGGGGAACATCTGGGCCAGAAACTGACCGCACCGCAAGATCTTCTGGGCCTCGTCGTCGTCCTTGAGCGGGCTTTCAGACATCGTTAAGTGGGTCGCGGTCAGAGAATTTCGATCTTGGACAAGTCTGTCAGACCAAACTTGCAGATTGTTGAATTCGTTCCTCAGTAATTCGAGCCCGTGGTAGTCAGAGTCAGTCGATGCTGCCGCTGAGGCTAATCCGACGCTCTCGGCAGCTCGCTTCTGGTACGCAATGACCGTGTTTCCTGTCATGGCACTGTCCACGGGATACCGATTTTGCAGAGTCGCTTGCAGCATTCCGCCCCATTCTCTTATTGACGCCATCGACTCGATCGCTGCCCTCATGAAGGCGCGGGAGAAGCCTGCTTTGCCAGCGTCCTCACCAGCCCTGTCCGAAGCGTCGCAATCAGGCAATGTCAGAATGATTCCACCCCCCTCGAAGCTGAGTGAGCCGTTTGTGATTTCCGCCAGGTCACGCACGTCCAAGAACACACGCTTTTGGAATCGAATGACACTCGCTTGTCCGGAATAGCCTTGGATGGACAACGCCTCTTTCTGGGGTTGGGTTTGCGCCGGGGCCATGACTGCCATCATCAGCAGTGCCCAGAGAATTGAGGACCTGCGCTTCATCATGCGGAGCATTGAGTATCTCCTGGAGTACAGTCGCGGTCGAACCGTCACAGCATGCCTCGATGCTTGGGCAGGTCCACGTACTAATTCGCCTGCTCGACATCCAGTGGCCGGGCGAGCGGAGGCAGCGAAGACTCCACCTTCATATCCATCAGCAGGTCGACGCGACGATCCAATTGAAAGAACTTCGTCACCGTAAGCGCCGGAAGCACTTTGTTGAACTTCTTGAAATACGTTTTCTTCAAAGTTGCCAGGCGAGACTCGCAACTAAACATCTGTTCCGCCATCGCCTTGGCATCGGCGTCGGTCAGGCTCGAGTATTTCTGGACGTAATCCTTGATGACTACCGCACGGCGATCATCCAGTTTGGACCGTTCATACTCGTATTGCCGGTAGATCGGCCAAAATGCCGCAGCATCCTGGTCGCTGAAGTTCATCGCTGCGGTGATGATTGTGGTTCTGTCTGCCCGCATGTCGGCCCTCGCGACCTCGATGGCTGAATCGATACTGGGCTCCTGACTTTGAGCGCGGCAGAGAGGCGACAGCGCGAGCATCGCGAACATCATCGTGAGCAGTACAGATTTGCGGATCATTGTCTGAACGCCAATCCGGCTTGCGCCGGGAGTCATCCACGGGCGCAGCGGTGCAGTGCGGTTGAACGGCTTCATGTGGGACAACCTCCTCGAAAAAACCGAACCAGCTTCCAACGAGGTCATAAGTGGCACGCCGGTTGCCGAACGCATCTGCACAAGCAAGCGCTTCTCTATGTTGAGTTTCTGCAAGAAAGCGTGGGGGGGCGAAGTCGTATCCTGCCCGGCGACGGGCAGATGGGGGCATTATTTGGTCAGCGTAATGAAACCTTCCCGCTCGCTCATCGCCTAACACTTGATGTTCGCGTACGTTCTCGCCATATGCAAGGGTCTCCCCGATTCAACAGCTTACGAGCGAGTAGGACGCCTGGTTTTTTCCACCAGCCCAAAGCCAACATTCAAAATGCCACTGGGCACGACTAAGAATTCTCTCAACAGTTCCCTCAGGCGGAATAAACGCATCTCCTCGGCCCGCTCGTTTCTTTTGTGGCAATCACACCTCGAAGTGAGCGAAAGCACGGCCTTTTGTTCCTTGTTTGAGGTATATCTGGGTTGAGTCTCATCGGGCCGGGTGCCATAATCTCTGACGTTGCTCGGCTACGAACCTGGAAAGTGATGACTTCTCGCCGATCGCTTTTGCTTCGTTCTAAATGGCCCGGGATCGCGATTGCGGCCACGTTGGGTTGTTGCCTCACCTGCGTGTTGTCACTGGCAGGCGCGGTTCACGCGCTCGATCCGAACAAACGTCTCACTCAGTACGCGCATGCTTCATGGCGGATCCAGGATGGTTCCGCGCCCTCCGGCATGTATGCGATCACGCAGACCTCAGACGGTTTTCTTTGGCTGTTATCCTCGCGCAACGAGATTTACCGATTCGATGGTATCCAGTTTCTTCGCTGGCATTTGCCCGCTGACGCTGAGGCAATTGGCAGAACCAGGAACATCGTGGCTGACCGCGGCGGCGGGCTCTGGATACTTGGAGCTGAGGGAATCGCTCACCTGAAAAATGGAGTTGTGACTTCTCGTTTTCAGTTGAACGGGCTCGAGGCGAATCCGCTCAACATAAGTCAGGACACCGACGGCTCGATTTGGGTGGTGCGAGGTGACAATGGAGTTGCGGAGCCCGTATGCCACGTCAACGAGCAAGCGATGAAGTGCTATGGCAAATCGGATGGAATACCGATTTCCCCAATCGATGCCATCCTTGCTGACGGGAAAGGCGGCTTTTGGCTGGGAGGGCAAGCTGCCCTTGTGCACTGGCACGGCGGTGTGTCAGAAGCGTATCCGCTCAAGGGCATGAGATCCGGTGCAGGACCGGGGATACTTGCCCTGGCTCGTGGGCCTGATGG
>PLBD01000365.1 GCA_003135315.1 Acidobacteriaceae bacterium
TCCCACCAACGCTTGCGTCTGGGTATTAATGGCAGCTACGTCACCAGAACCGGCGTCAGACACATACAGGCACTGGGCAGAACTGGAGGGCGCCATCGCCAGCCTCGGCGTTCCGAAAAACCCACCTCCAATACCCAGACCGGTGGTATTGACGCTCTTCTGAAAGGTCAATGTGGGTGCGCCTTGCGTACCCCCAGCGAGATAGAAGCTGGCATAAGAATGGGTTGTGCCGTCGTCGTTGGTGAGTACGTAGATGGGGGAGCTTGGGGCCTTCTTCGTATCGGCCGCGTGCAGCTTTAAGGGCGCAAGGAAAATGCCAAACATCAGCACCATCAATAACATCTTCATTATTGGCGATCCCATCCCTCGGGAATAAAGGTGAGGCAAATCGTGTGTCATAGAAGAAAGCCCCTACAATGCAAGATCGGCTCAATCGAACCTAAGTCGGGGAATGACAACAGAATCAGCTCAATCGCCGTGCGCTGTGCAACTCCCTGAAGGCGGAACAGCCAGTGGATGAATCGTACACCGGAACAGGGGCCGACTCAACGGAACAATTCGCGCTCGAAGAAGCACAGCGGATTTCATCGTAAGATTTGGCAATAATCGGAGGCTTCCAATCTCAACGGTAACGATAGTAGTGCCGAGCCCGCGTCCAAACTGTAAGAACGGGCATGCGAATTGAGAATGTTTCGGGTTGCGGATGGAATCGCGGCTAGTCGGAAGGTTGCCGTTATTTCTGCGCAGCAGGCGTCTGGGAAGCGCCGGCAGCGGGCGCAGGGTCGGGCAGTGGCCAGACGACGGACACTAGCCATGCGACTGCCAGACCGATCACACAACCAAAGAGCACTTCGGCCATGCGTTGCACGCCCGCTTTAAGCCCCGGGAGTCTGGCGTGATGCTCCAGGCCGGCGGCAATGACGAAGGCCGCGCTGATCGGCGCCTGCCGCCACATGGTTTGGATACGGACAATGTAAGAGGTCACCAGCACGGTCACCGCCAAGGCGACCGGGAGAGCAATGATCCTGTTGCCTCCAATGGCGATGAACAAAAGTCCGATAGCGCAGCCCACCATGGTATTGATGATGCGCGCGCGAAACGTCAATAGGGCTGTCTTCATCAGCGGATCGCTGGTGGCGACCATGGAACTGATGGCCCAGATAGGATTGACCGTGGCAAGCTCGTGGACACAAACCCACAGCACCGCTGTCGCAATAGCGATGCTGACGGCGTAGTGGATGCCGTGCATGTCCCCTTGGATGTAGCGATCGAGAGCTTTCTTAAATCGTGTGCCGTCGTGATGTTCTTCCATGGCGCCCCAAAAACGATTCTAGGCCAGTTTAGGAATTACCGTAATCGAGCAGGTAGGTTCGCGTCTCGCCGCCCGACCACTATCAGGGAGATCCTGATCAAGTTAGGCGAAGTCCCTCAGCGGCTAAAGCCGCATTGACAATGCAGCATGACAGACGGCCTGAAGGCCGTCCCCTTCGATAAGGTCCGAGCTAATCGGAGTTTCCCGGCTTATGGTTTACATCCGCTCATGCTGACGGTCGTTACCGGTAATGCCTGCGCCTTTTGTGCGGCAAGCGTCGCGTTGAATGCAGGAGCGTCTTGCACATTCAACTGCGACCACAGCACAAGCGCTTTGTCGAGTGCATCACAGCTCTGTTGAATCGCTGCCCGGACAGTGTCTGCCGGACGCATGTCGGCGCTTTCGACGCTGAAGATCAGGCGGGCCAGCTCGCGATTGATAGGCCCGAAGCCGGGAGCAGTGTGAGTTCCGTTCTCCGCGGCATCGATCTTCTTATCCAGCGCGTCGGCGGATTCCTTCAGCTTCTTCACCTCGTCAGCGCTTAGGCCCTTTTGCCGATCCGCCAGAGCTTCCTTGAACTCTGCGATCTGATGATAGGCGTCGAAGCTGGCCTTCATGCCTCGGCTGGCCTGCAATGCCACATCGCGTTGCTCCACCAGGTCCGACTGCGAAGCGTGGATGCGGGGGTCGGGTTCGACCGTGAGGGTTCCTCCATAGCTTGCGCCGCGATAGCGCAGCACAACCATGTATTTTCCCGGAACGACCAGCGGACCCTGCGGCTGCAATCGCGGCGTCTCGCCGGGCACGGCATGATCCGCAAGCGTGTATTCCGTGTAGCCCAGCAGGCTGCCGAAGTAGCCGTACGGCAGGGTGCGCGGCGCAGGATATCGCAAGTTCCAGACGAAGCGATTCAGCCCTGCGGCTGTCGTTAGCGCGGCGGGAGGAGCGAACCAGTACTCGGGAGCGTTCGCCGGCGGGATGTCGACCGGCTTGGGAACGCTGGAGAACTCCGCGATTGGACGGACGTTGTCATCGTAGATTGTCAGCGTGAGCTCGCTGGTCGCCGCATCCTTCAGGTAGTAGTCGATGATGGCGCCATCTGGCGGATTTTTCCCCGCGGGAGTTTCGGGCGGGAACGGCGTGTCTTCGTAGTTGTCCCAACGGACGCGAATGGCGTTTGAAGGCGGGAACAGCCCGTCCACCATCACCCAGTCAATCTTTGTACCCGGTTTGGGCGAAACAAAGCTGCCGGCGTGTGTGCCTCCTCCGTGCATTTGACGCAATGCACTGACGTCGTCCAGAATCCACAACCCGCGGCCAAAGGTTGAGATGGCCAGGTCGTTTCCGTGAACCGTGAGGTCGGTGATGGGAGTTGGCGGAAGATTGAGCGCAAGCGATTGCCAGTGATCGCCGTCATCCCATGAGACGAAGACAGTGGTATCGGTTCCCGCATAGAGCAGACCTTTGCGCTTGGGATCTTCGCGGACCACGCGCACCATTTCGTCCTGCGGAAACCCGTTGACGATCTTCTGCCAGGTTTTCCCGAAGTCGTGAGTGCGAAAAATAGCAGGAGGAGTGGACTCGCGCGTTCCGCCGACGGTCAGGTAGGCAGTGGCGGCGTCATGATGCGAGGCCTCGACATAGAGGATTTCAAGGGGATCGCTCAAACTCGGCGGACTGACGTTCTGCCAGGTCGCTCCGGAGTCGCGCGTGAGTTGGACCACCCGGTTGCTCGTCCCCACCCAGATTTCGCCGGCCTGGACCGGGGAAGGCGAAAGAGAGGTAATAGCCGGCGGAGGGGCTTGGCCGATCAGGGCCTTCTCGCCTTCTTTCTGTTCCTTCTCCACATAGCCGGTGAGATCGGGGCTGATCTCCTGCCAACTCTTGCCGCCATCGGAGGTTTTCAGCACCATCTGCATTCCGAGATAAAGAACCGACGGATCTTGCGGTGAGAAGACCAGCGGCGGCATGCCTGCCCCGCGATACTTTTGTCCCTTCTCAAACACGGTAGCGATTTCCGTCGTCGTTTTGTCGTAACGCACCACTGATTCATACCAGCCGTTGCTGTAAACGTAATCGGGATTCGCGGGATCGGGCACGATGAAGCTGTACTCCATGCCGCCGATGGAGTACCAATCCTGAAGAAGAACCTCCCCATAGTGGCTGCGGCTCAGAGTGCCGACAGTGCCGCTGTCCTGCTGGGCGCCATAGACGCGATAGGGAAACAGGTTGTCGGTGGAGACGTGATAGAACTGGCCGGTCGGCTGGTTATACCACGAGGTCCAGGTCTTGCCGCTGTCCACGCTGACAATCGCGCCTTGATCGACGCCGAGGAGCATTCGCGCTGAATTTTGCGGATCGATCCACAGGACGTGAAAGTCGTCGCCGCTGGGCGCGCCCACGTAGGCCTCGAACGTCTTGCCGCCATCAGTGGAGCGATAGAGCGAAGTCTGAGCCACATAGAGCACGTCTGGATTGCGCGGGTCGGTGAAGACGCGGCTGAAGTAGAGACTGCCGATGACGCGCGGATCTTTGCTGGACTGATACCAGTTGGCACCGCCATCGTCGGAACGGAAGAAGCCCTGATCGACAATGGCGTACAAGCGGCGTCCGCCGGTTCCCGCAGCGACGCTAATGCCCACCCTTCCCAGCGCTTTATCAGGCAGGCCTTTGCTCACCAGCGGCGCCCAGGCTGAACCTCCGTCGGTGGATTTGACGATCTCGGAAGTGTCGGCTACAGCAGCTGCGCCGGAGCCGGATTCGGGATGAAACACGACCGCGTAAAGTGTGCGCGGATCGTCAGGATCGGAGCACATGTCGACCACGCCGACACTCTGATCGTTGGCATAAACTTTCTTCCAGCTTTTTCCGCCATCTTCGGTGCGGAAGATTCCGCGATTGGTCAGCATTGCCGACTTGGGCAGCGGCCGCCAGAAAATTCCCACGCCGACGGAGTTGCCGGCCACGACGATGACATCGGGATTACGCGGATCGACAATGACGGCCTGGATGTAGGCCACATCCTGCAAGCCAATGTTGCTCCACGTCGCGCCGCTGTCGGACGATCGATAAAGTCCTTTTCCCGGCATCTGCTCACCCGTGCCGGCGTAGATGACGTTGGACGCCGACGGCGCAACCGTCACCGCTCCGATGGAAGGCACTGGAACGCTGTCGAAGATGGGACGCCAGACGCGCCCGCCGTTGGTGGACTTCCAGACGCCGCCGCCGGGCGTGCCGATGTAGTAGGTGTTGGGATCGCCCGACACTCCAGCAACCGACGTCACTCTGCCGCCGCGAAACGGGCCGATCAGCCGCCACTGCATTCCGGAGAACAGTTTGGCGTCGGGCTGTTGCTGGCAAAGCAGGGTGAGAGGTAAGGCCGCGATAAGCAGAATCAGGAGAAATGGGCGCAGGTGGGGCGGGCGGCGCGTTAAGCTCAGGGGCATCAAGGTCTCCAGTGCAGCACTAGCATACAGACGTTCGCGGCAGGGAGGCTACGGTTGCGGAGTCTGCGTGAGAAGTGTGCCGTCCCTACGGAGTCTGTGTCGTAGCAGTGTCGCCGCTCCGCGGCTCAGCTATTTTTCACACTTCACCGCGGGCTTACGCCCGCGGCTAACACAAATGTCGCCGCTGCGCGGCTGGTGTGAGGCAAATCTCCAGCGACGGTTCCGTCTGCATAATAGGGAACAAACGCTCCGAAAATTCTCCCGCATCAGGCGACGCAGCCGCGGATCCCGGTGACTACTCTTCCTCTTCCACCTCTTCGCCGCGCTCGGCCTTGGCGGCGATGATGATTTTCTCCTGCTGCGCCTGCGGGACCACGTCGTAGTGATGCATTTCCATGGCGAAGCTGCCGCGGCCCTGGGTCATCGAGGTGAGATCGGTGCCGTAGGTCAGCATTTCGGCCATGGGCACTTCGGCCTTGACCACAGTTTTGCCGGCCTTATTGTCCATGCCCTGGATGCGGCCGCGACGGCTGTTGAGGTCGCCCATGATGGAGCCGGCAAACTCGTCGGGAATGGTGATCTCGACGTTCATAACCGGTTCCAGAATTGTCGGCTTGGCCTGCTCCATGGCTTTGCGGAAGGCGATGCGGCCTGCGGTCTTGAACGACAGTTCGTTGGAATCGACATCGTGATACGAGCCGTCGTAGAGGATGACCCTGAAGTCCACTACCGGGAATCCGGCCAGGAAGCCGCGCTGCGCCGCTTCCACAATGCCCTTCTCGACCGCGGGAATGTAGTTCCGGGGAATCGAGCCGCCGAAGATTTCGTTGACGAACTCGAAGTTGCCGCCGCGGGGCAGCGGCTCCATCTTGATTTTGCAGTCGCCGAACTGACCGTGACCGCCGCTCTGCTTTTTGTGACGGCCCTGCACGTCGGCGCGGCCGCGAATGGTCTCGCGATACGGAACCTTCGGCGCTTTCAAGTTGACTTCGGTGTGATAACGGTTCTTCAGCTTCGACACGACCACTTCAATGTGCTGCTGGCCGGTGCCCGCGATGAGGAACTCTTTGGTCTGCGGATCGCGGAAGAAGCGCAGCATGGCATCTTCTTCCATCAGCTTGTGGATGCCGTTGCTCAGCTTGTCTTCATCGGCGCGTGTCTTCGGCTCGATGGCGAAGGTGATGGCCGGCTCGGCGAAAGTGACCTGGGGATACTGGATGGGCGAGGCTTTGTCGCCCAGCGTGTCGCCGGTTAGCGTCTCTCTTAGCTTTGCGACCGCACCGATGTCGCCGGCGTGCAGTTCGTTCACGGGAATGGCCGTCTTGCCCTGCATGCAGGAGATGTGCGCGAACTTCTCGGCCGTGCTGCGGGTGAAGTTCTGCAGCGTGGCATCGTTCTTCAGCACGCCCGAGTACACCTTGAAGAACGAGATACGTCCGGCGAAAGGATCGCTGATGGTCTTGAAGACGAAGATGGAGAGCGGCTCGGAGTCGCTGACCTTGCGGGTGGCGGGCTCGCCGTTGTTGGGCGTGGGAGCGGCGCTGACCGTGCCGCGCTCGGCGGCGGTGGGCATGTAGTTCACGATGAAGTCGAGCACTTCATCGGTGCCGATGTTGCCCAAGCCGGAGGCGAAGAGCACGGGAAAGATTTTGTCCTCGCGAATGGCATTGTGCAGGCCGCCGACAATGTGCTCCTCGGCGATGGTGCCTTTGTCGAAGAACTCTTCCATCAGCGCGTCGTCGCCTTCGGCCACCAGTTCCACCAGCCGCTCGTGCGCGGCCTTGGCCTGCTCGGCAAGACTGTCGGGAATAGGGCCAACCTTCGATCTGCCATTGCCGCCCATCTCATAGGTGTAAGCCTGCATATTTACCAGATCGACCACGCCGGTGAAGCTTTTCTCGGAGCCGATGGGCAACTGCACCGGAACCACGGTGCGTCCGAAGGCCGAGGTCAGCGACTCCATCACGCGATTGAAGTCGGCGCGCTCGCGGTCCATGCGGGTGCAAACGATGACGCGCGGCAGCAGCAGCTTGTCGCAGTAATTCCAGATGCGCTCGGTCACCACTTCCACGCCGCTGACTGCGTCTACCACCACCAGACCGGCTTCCACGGCGGGCAGGGACATCTCGGCTTCGTGAATGAACATGTTGAAGCCCGGCGTGTCGATGAGGTTGATCTTGGTCTTGCCCCACTCGACCACGGCAGTCGCCGCGGAAAGCGACATGGAGCGCGCAATCTCTTCTTCTTCGTAATCGGTGGTGGTGTTGCCTTCATCCACGCGGCCCAGCCGCTGAGTTGAGCCGGCGGTGAACAGCATGGCCGAGGTAAGCGAAGTCTTGCCCGAATGGGAATGCCCAAGCAGGGCGACGTTGCGAATGTTTGCGCCTTCGTAATTCTTCACGTAGGACTCCTTGTATGTAAGACTTGGAGCAGCTTCGCGGGCGTCATATTGGAATGGGTGGAGCACGCCCTTCAGGCGTGCATTGTCCCGCGGTATTTGGAATCGCGCTTTAGCGCCTGAGGTAATGCTTGCCCCTTACCTCAGCGGCTCAAGCCGATTTCCTCTTCAAGTCATAGCTGCACCGCTAAAGCGGTGCTC
>PLBD01000547.1 GCA_003135315.1 Acidobacteriaceae bacterium
CGATAGTTCGGCACCACCAAAGTAATCAGGAGAGATCCGTGATCGAAGCTCGCGCACTATGGGCAGACAAAGAACGCTTCCTCGGCGAGGCAAGCAGCGGCCACGCTATTGTGGTCGACGCAGGCGCTGAAAAGTCGGCGAACAGTCCGGTGGAACTGCTGCTGATTGCCCTTTGCGCCTGTACTGGCAGCGATGTGGTCGGGATCCTGCGCAAGAAGCGCGAGCCCTTCAGCAGCCTGGAAGTGCGTGCCACGGGCGAACGCACTGCCGACTTCCCGCAGGTCTATACTGACATCCGGGTGATCTATAGCGTCGGCGGCAATGTGACTCACAAAGCCATGGAAGATGCCGTGCGGTTATCGAAGGAGAAGTACTGCTCGGTCTCGGCCATGCTGGAGAAAACGGCGAAGATCGAGTTCGTGATCGAATATGCCGGATAGACCAGCAGCGGGAACTGCACGACAAGAGATGCCTCGAACGTGCAAGCTGCTGTTCGTCCCTATCTTTCTTCTCCAGGCTGGTTTCTTCCTGTTTGTGTCGCAGCACCGCTTCATCGACGGTGATGAGGGTTTCTATCTGCTGGCATCGCGACTGGTGATGCAGCACAAGGCGCCATACCTGGATTTCTTCTACACCCAGGCTCCGCTGCTGCCTTATGCTTATGCCGCGTGGTTCAGGCTCGCGGGAATTTCGTGGTTTGCGGCCCGCGCATTTTGCGCGCTCCAGACCGCGGTCCTCGGAGGACTCCTCTACGAGCACGTCTGCAGGGAGACTGGCAAATGGATCGCGGGAGTGGCTGCGGTCGTCTTGTTCGCATCCAGCAGCTTTATTTTTGCGTGGTTCCCGATTGTAAAAACCTTTCCCCTCGCGACGCTGTTCCTCTTTCTGGCTTACGTCATTTTCGTGCGCCAGTCGCAGTCGGCACCGGGATGGTGGATCGCGGCGGCCGGCGTTTTGTTCGGACTGAGCGTTGACACTCGCTCCTACGTCGTTGCGGTCGCGCCCGTATTCCTGTGGTGGCTATTCTGCCAGAACAGGCAGCGCTGGCTGCCTCGCATTCTATGGTTCGCAGGTGGCTCCGTCGTCGGCATCATTCCGTCCCTGATTCTCTTCTTCGCATCTCCTGACGCATTCCTGTTTAACAACCTGGGATACCACGCGATGCGTTCCAAAGCCGGTTTGATTGGACTTTGGGAAGACAAAGTGATGGTGCTGCTGGCAACTTTCGGCGGACGCTTCACCGGATTTCAATTCAGTGTGCTGACCCTGACCTGCTTTGGCTTCATCGTTCTGCGGCGCATGAAGAGAGATGCTTCGCTGCTGGCCTTTTGGATCGCATTCGCCCTGGGAGTAGTCAGCAGCCTTCCCACACCTGCATCCATGCAGTATTTTTGTATGCTCGTGCCTTTCCTGATTGTGGCCGCTGTTTGCTCGGCCAGTGATTATCTTGCCGGCTTGCAATCCCAGCGCGAAATGCGAATCGCGGCGGCAGTGTGTGTTATTTTGCTGGTCAGCTTTGTAGGATTTGCAGTTCCGACCTATCGACATTACCTTTTCACTGGCGAGAATGTACCGGGGATTGAGGATTCGATAGACGCGCCAAACTGGACCCTGCAACAAGTGACGGCTGTTTCCCACGCAATCGACGAGTTCGCCTCGCCTGGAGAAAAGGTTGTCAGCTTCTGGCCTGGGTACATTTTCGCCTCCCGGGCCGATGCGTATCCGGGGTTTGAAAACGACTTTGGATTGGTTGTCGCCAGGAAGCTAAGTCGAGAAAAACGCGAACAGTATCACGTCCCTAGCTCAGCCGAAATTGTCGACGAGTTTGCTTCCCACGGCCCGCGGCTCGTCGTCATAGGCAACCAGGGGCCGGTGAGCGGCGGTCCTAAATATTCTTCCGCTGTGGGCGTGGTGCGCACCTACGGCTACGCGTTGGTGCGAATGGTCGGGGAAACGAGCATTTACGAGCGTTCTTCGACGCCTTAGTGTTTTGCGGCTTCAGGCTGCGCGCCGCGTGCCATAGCCGTGCTGACGGAGGCAATCCCGTCGTATAATCATGACTTTGCCTATGACTACAACACAGACTGAATTGCGCCTGGCCAAGCGGATGTCGCGGCTGGGGACGGAAACCGCTTTCGAGGTGCTGGTTCGCGCCCGCGCCCTGGAGCGCCAGGGAAAAAACATCATCCACCTCGAGATCGGCGAGCCCGACATGGACACGCCCTCCAACGTTGTCGAGGCCGGTGTCAACGCTCTGCGCAACGGCTACACGCATTACGGGCCGGCGGCCGGATTGCCGGANNATCTTTTTCACCATGCTCGCCTTGGTGGAAGAGGGCGACGAGGTCATCTATCCCAACCCAGGCTTCCCTATCTACGAATCGATGATCAACTTCCTGAGCGCGAAAGCGGTGCCCATTGCGCTGCGCGAGGAGCGTGACTTCCGCCTCGATGTAAACGAGCTTGCCAGCCTGATCACCGATCGGACGAAGCTGATCATTCTGAATTCGCCACAGAACCCGACCGGCGGCATCATCACCAAGAGCGACGTGCAGGACATTGCTGCCGCGATTGGTGATCGCGACATCATGGTGCTGAGCGACGAGATTTACAGCCGGCTGCTCTTTGAAGGCGAGCCGTACAGCATCGCCTCAGTGGACGGCTTCAAGGACCGCACCATTATTCTCACCGGCTTCTCGAAAACCTATTCCATGACCGGGTGGCGCCTGGGATATGGCGTGATGCGACCCGATCTGGCGGCACAGTTTGCGCGCCTGGCCACCAACTCGACATCGTGTACAGCGACCTTCACTCAAATTGCTGGTGTCGAGGCGGTGCGCGGTGACCAGAGTGAGCCGGAGAAAATGCGCCAGGAATTTCAGCGACGGCGCGATGTGTTCGTCAAAGGCCTGAACCAGATCAAGGGATTCTCCTGCCGCATGCCAAAGGGCGCGTTCTACACCTTTCCGAACATCAAGGCGACTGGCTGGCCGTCAAAGAAGCTGGCTGATGCGCTGTTGGACGACGTGGGGGTGGCGGGACTGTCAGGTACGGCGTTCGGTTCGTTCGGAGAAGGTTACATGCGCTTCAGCACCGCGAATTCGATTGAGAATTTGCAGGAAGCGCTGGGCCGCATTGAGGAGTGGACGAAGAAGAATATATAGGTGAAAGAGCAGGTCTTCAGGCCCGCGTAAGTCGATCAGAAAAAGAAATCGGTTCTTCGGCTCGGCGGCCACGGGCAGGCTGCCTCCGCTCACGATGGACATTTTCAACTGATAGCTGACGGCTACTTCCCCACCATCGCCGAAACCAGCGAGCGAAACACCTTCGCGCCGTCGGTCATGCCCAGCTCCGGCTCGCTGGCGCGCTCCGGATGCGGCATCATGCCCAGCACGTTGCGGCCTTCGCTGCAAATGCCGGCAATGTTTTCCAACGATCCGTTGGGATTGGCTTCAGTCGTGACTTCGCCCGCGGGCGTGGTGTAGCGAAAGACAATGCGATCCTGATCTTTTAGCTCGGCCAAGGTGCGCTCGTCGCAGAAGTAGTTGCCTTCCATGTGGCCGATGGGAATCTCCAGCACTTCGCCCTTCGTGAGCTGTTGCGTATATGGGGTGTTGGTGCTCTCCACCCGAATGTGCACTGGTTTGCAGACGTACTTCAGCCCGGCATTGCGCATCAGCGCTCCGGGAAGCAGCCCGGCTTCGCACAGGATCTGAAAGCCGTTGCAGATGCCCAGCACCAGCCCGCCGTCGGCGGCGAACTTCCGTACCGAATCCATTACGGGCGAGAACTTCGCAATTGCTCCCGTGCGCAGATAGTCGCCGTAGGCGAAGCCGCCAGGAACGACGATCGCGTCGCAGCCTTGCAGATCGGGCGAGTCATGCCACAGAAAGGTCACGGGCTGTTTGGCTACTTGCGAGATCACCCAATAGGCATCGTGATCGCAATTGGACCCGGGAAAAATGATGACGCCGAATTTCATAAGAGCAGCAATTAGCAACTAGCAATTAGCTCTTAGCAAACGAACCTCATGGCACAGCGGTCCTTGCCGATGTTCGCTAGTTGCAATTGCAACTTCTGCCTGCATCAAGACCTAAAAGCCCAGGGTCAAAAGCTAATTGCTAGTTGCTAATTGCTAGTTGCTGATTCGAGTGTAGCATGGGTTTTGCGCCCTGCCTGATGGGCAGGCATCCAACAAATCAATGGCATTCGCACGGCACATCAGCATCACCGGAGACGCGCTGCGCCGCTGGTTCGTGGCGCAGTGTTACGACGCGCTCGCCGTGGGCGCGCTGTGGTGGGCTGGGCTGTGGTATCTGCACGTGCCGTTTGCGCTGTTCTGGGCGGTGGTTGCGGCTGGACTGCAATTCATTCCCCACTTCGGCCCGGTGATTGCGTTCTTCGGGCCAGCTCTGACGGCGTTGTTCACGGACGGGTTCGAGGGATTTCTGTATGTGCTCATCCTGTACGGCGTGGTAATCGTCGTCGACGGCCTGGTGCTGCAGCCGATCATCATGCGCCGGACTGCACGCGTTCCCGTCTGGGCATCGCTGATTGTGCCCATCCTGCTGAGCCTGGTCTTCGGATTTTGGGGATGGCTGCTGGCCGCTCCGCTGCTGGCGGTGATCTTCGCCTACCGCGCCTATGCCAAATCGAGAGCGCCGGTCCCCGTACCCGTTCGCAGACAGACACCGCCCGGACAGGTGATTACCGGCGGCCAGTTGATCTCGCCGGGTGGCTCGAGCGACGAGGCGGCGCGGGGTGGCTCGTACTAATTGCTAGTTGCTGCCTCTTTCGGCCTTAGCGTTTTGTCATAAATCCACAGCAGTACCGCCGTGAGCACGCCCACCGCAACGATCACCACCCACATCATCTGCGGTTCATGCTTCACCTCGCCGAAGTAGTGGATGAGCCAGCCGCCGAAAGGCCCGCCGATGAGCGACCCGATACCCAGCGGCAGAAATGCAAAGCCCATGTAGGTTCCCTGCTGCCCCGATGGCGCCAGCCGCGAGATGTATTCGTAGTAACGCGGCGATTGCGTAATCTCACCGAGCGCGACCGCAACCAGGGTAACCACGACGCCCACCACCGTCGGCTTCAGGATCAGGATGATCCATGCCAGCGACGTGATCAGCGTGCCCAGAATAATGGCGTTGAAGGCATGAAGCCTTTGCGTCAGCAGGTTGATGGCAACCGTGAGCGTGATCACCACTAGCGGTCCGGTCGCCAGCAGCAGCTCGGTATTGGCGCGGGCATCGACATAGGCGTGAATATAGAGCGGCAGCGTGATGAACAGCTGCCAGTAGACAATCCAGTAGCCGGTGAAGATCACCAGGAACAGCATGAAGCGCGGGTTGGTGAGGACGGTCCAGAAGTTTCTCCCCGCTTGCGCCAGGCTCGTCGTTTCCACTTCGTCATGCCGCCGCGGCTCGCGGAAGAAGAGCAGCACCGCAATGAACATCAGGAAAACACTGAGCGCGGCGACGCGGAAGACGTTCTCAACCCGCATGTGCTGGTGTACGTAGGAGGCGACAACCGGCCCGAAGAAGCCGCCAATGTTCACCAGCGTGTAGTAAATCGAGTAGCCGATGGAGCGGACGTTTTCCTTCGAGCAGCGCGCCGTCGTGCCCACTACGCTCGGCTTCACGAGCGCCACTCCCAGCGCAGGCAGTGCCAGCACGATCGTCACCAGCAACACGAGCGGCACGTGGTCGCGCACCGGAGCCAGCCACGGCGCTCCCAGCGATCCCAGCATGAAGTAGGCGCAGCTAAGGATCAAATAGGCGACAGACAGCGCGCGGCGAAAGCCCATGCGATCGGCGAGCGTACCGCCGAAGACCGGCAGGAACCAAACCAACCCTCCGAAGAATCCAGTGAGTGTGCCCGTCTGCTCGATGGGGAAATGCAGGACTTCGTGCAGGTAGCGCGCCAGCGACGCGAAGGCCGCATAGTAGGAGAGCCGCTCGAACAACTCACTGAGATTGGCGACCCAGAAGGGCCGCTCGAAGCCGGTGCGGATGTCACGCCATCGTTGCGCAAGAGTCATATCAGTTGCCAGTTGCCAGTTGTCAGCTGTCGGCCTTCAGCTCTCAGCCATCAGTTCTCATAAGTCGAAACCGACAACTAAATCAGCCGCTGTCGCACCTGCGCGGCCGACACGCCCGCCACGCGAATCACTTTGTTGCGGCTGCTTTGACCGGTGGCTATCGTAACCGACGAACGCGGTACATTCAAAAGCTCGGCCAGAAACGCAATGCAAGCCTGGTTCGCCCGTCCCTCGATTGCGGGCGCTGTCAGCGCCAGCTTCAGCGCATCGCCGACTTCGCCGGCGATGGCATTCTTCTTCGCGCGCGGCTGCACCTTCACCTGAAACGTCGCACCGGCGGGAGTGTCGCGAATGGAGATCAAGCAAGTACCTTAGCTGTTAGCTGACTCCCGAGTCGCCTATTCACTCCCGCTTCAGAAACACGTTATCGATCATCTCTCGCATGAAGTGGCCGCCGTTGGCTCCAGCGCTCGCCGCCAGGACCTGCAGAAAGGCTGCGTACACCTGTCCCCGGGTATGCGGCCAGCGGACCACGAACTGATAGTAGCCCAGCACGACCGGGACGGGGATCCATACCAGCAGGAGCCATCTCCATGGCCGCTGCTTCTTCCATACCCCGAGGAGCATACTGAAACCCACCACGCAAAGCGTCGTCAGCAGCGCGTCATCTACCTTTTGGTTGACCCATCCCGAGAAGAGGCCGAATGCGATCGCGATAAGGTACGCGAGAAAGTCTTTGTGTGCGGACGCAATTGTTCGCGACTCAATCGGAGGATGGGCAGGACTATGCAAACATCAGAGTGTAGCAGAGCGTCGACTGTCATCACCGTTCCGTTTCCCGACGAGATTCCTGCGCCGACAGCCACGGCCTGGCCAGATAATTGGCCACCGAAACAAATGCTTCCCCAGCGCGGACCACGCGCCTACAATGTCGGACGAAACCCGAAAGTCAGCTTTTCCCGCGGCGTGGACGTCTTGCCCACACGGTCTCCGCCCCGATGAAAGGATCGAGTATGCAGACGCCTCGAGAGCAAGCGGCAGTTCAAGAAGGTTCCGTTGTCCGCCTCGGCCTGAGACTCGCGAACTGGAGCGAGAAGTGGTTTCCAGACCCACTGATTTTTGCATTGCTGGGCATCGTCGTGGTCTTTGTTGTCGGCCTATTGCTTCACCAAAGCCCCGGCAAGCTCGCGATCCAGGGCGGAAAGAATTTCTGGGCCCTGGTTCCCTTCACCATGCAAATGGTGATGATCATCATTGGTGGATATGTTGTGGCCTCGACGCCTGCCGTCTATCGCCTGATTCGCGCGTTAGCCGGAATTCCAAAGACGCCGAAGGGAGCGGTCGCGATGGTGGCGTTGTTCTCGATGCTGACATCGCTGATCTCCTGGGGCTTGAGCCTGATTTTCAGCGGACTGTTTGTTCGCGAACTGGCGCATCGCGTCAAGGGAATGGATTACCGCGCCGCCGGCGCTGCCGCTTATCTTGGGCTGGGAGCCGTCTGGGCGATGGGTTTGTCTTCTTCGGCCGCCATGCTGATGGCGACCAAGTCTTCTATTCCTGCTTCGTTGTTCAGCATCAGCGGCCTGATCCCGCTCACTCAAACCCTGTTCCTGTGGCAGAGCATTGCGACGACGGCGATCCTGATTACTCTGTCGGTGCTGATTTGCTATTTGTCCACGCCTTCGGCGGAGAACGCCAGGACCGCCGAGTCGTATGGCATCGAATATCAACCCATTCGCTCCGCTCTGGAGCCCAAGAGCAAGCCCGGCGAGTGGCTGGAGTACAGTCCGCTGTTGACGATCCTGGTGGCCGCGCTCTTGTGCTGGTATCTGATCGACGTGTTTCGCACTTCGCCCCAAGGCGCGCTGGCGGCGCTGGACCTCAATACGTACAACCTGATGTTCATCACCGTTGGACTGCTGTTGCACTGGCGTCCGAAGCGCTTCATGCGCGCCGTGGCGGAGTGCATCCCTGCGACCGGCGGCGTGCTGATCCAGTTCCCGTTCTACGCGGTAATCTTTGGAATGATCGTGGGAACGGGAATCGCGGACGCATTGGCGAAACTCTTTGCCTCCATCAGCACGCATAATACCTATCCTTTGCTGGTGGCGATTTATTCGGCGGTGCTCGGCGTATTCATCCCCTCCGGCGGCAGCAAGTGGATCATCGAAGCGCCGTATGTCTTGCAAGCTGCGAACCTGCACCAGGTACATCTGGGCTGGGTTGTGCAGATCTACAACGCGTCGGAAGCGCTGCCTAATCTGGTCAATCCTTTCTGGATGCTGCCGCTGCTGGGCATATTGCGGCTGAAGGCCAGGGACATTGTGGGATATGGAATGCTGCAGTTGATCGTTCACGTGCCGGTCGTGTTCTTCCTATGCTGGCTGTTTGCGCACTACATTCCGTATGTGCCGCCGATGAAATAGGAACTGTTTGCCTCAGTGGACATTGCGGCTGCGACGACGTAAAGTCGGCGTGTGATCAGCCGCACCAGTCATCTTCCGCTAGTTGCTCTTGCCGGGCGGCATGGAGAGCGCACGGCTGTCGTCGATGCGCAGGGCTCCTTCACCTACAACGATCTGCTCGATGCATCGTCGCGTGTGGCAGCGGCACTGCTCTCCGGTCGCGAGAACCTTGACGAAGAGCGTGTGGCATTTCTGGTGACGCCGGGATTTGCATGGGTAGCGGTGCAGTGGGGAATCTGGCGCGCGGGTGGCGTGGTGGTCCCTTTGCCGCTCAACTCTCCAAGGTCTGAGCTGGAATACTTCATCGACGACAGCAAGGCATCGACATTGGTATACGACGCCCCGGCGGAGACCGCGCTCGCCCCCATCGCGGCGGACCGCGGCATCCGGGCATTGTCTTGCGACCAGGTCCTTGCCGGCGAACCGGCGGAATTGCCGGACATCGCCAGCGAGCGCCGCGCCATGATTCTCTACACCAGTGGCACGACGAGCCGTCCCAAGGGTGTGGTCGCGACTCACGCCAACATTACGGCGCAAATCATGAGCCTGGTTGAGGCGTGGGAGTGGTCGGCGGACGATCGCATCGTACTGTTCTTGCCGCTGCATCACGTACACGGAATCATCAACGTGGTTTCCTGTGCACTATGGTCGGGCGCCACGTGCGAGATGATGCCGCGCTTCGACGCAAATACCGTGTGGGACAGGATCGCATCCGGCGGCGTGACACTCTTCATGGCCGTTCCGACGATCTACGTGAAGCTGATCGCGGCCTGGGACGCAGCTTCGCCGGAGCGCCGCGCGGCTCTCAGTAAGGCATGCGCCAAGCTGCGCTTGATGGTGTCTGGCTCGGCAGCGCTGCCGGTGAGCACACTCGAACGATGGAAGGAAATCAGCGGCCACACGCTGCTGGAGCGTTACGGCATGACGGAGATCGGCATGGCGTTGTCGAACCCGTTGCGCGGCGAGCGCGTGCCGGGCAGCGTTGGGAAGCCGCTGCCGAGAGTCGAGGTTCAACTCGTCGGCGAGAACGGCGAGTTGGTTGCGCCAGGAACACCGGGCGAGATCGAAGTCCGTGGTCCAAGCGTGTTCGCGGAATACTGGGGCAAGCCGGACGCGACCCGCGATGCGTTCCGCGAGGGCTGGTTTCGCACCGGCGATACTGCAATCATCGAGAATGGTGTTTACCGCATCCTTGGCCGGACCAACATCGACATCCTAAAGACCGGTGGGCATAAGGTCTCGGCGCTGGAGATTGAGGAGGCGCTGCGCGAGCATCCCGCGGTTGCCGAGTGTGCCGTCGTTGGCATTCCCGATCCGGAGTGGGGCGAGCGCGTTGCCGCGGCTGTCGTGTTGAAGGGCGACGATGCTCTCGATCTGCAATCCCTTCGCGCCTGGGCCAGGGAATTGCTGGCGCCACACAAATTGCCGTCAAGGTTACTTGTACTGGATGCGCTTCCACGCAATGCGATGGGAAAGACGGTGAAGCCTGCGATAGCGGCGCTGCTCCAAGCTGCGGACGGTGGCGAGCCCGGCGTCTAGATCATTGCTGCGCCTTTTGAGTTGGCGCGGTATCAAATCGAAATAGCACTAGCGAAGGAAACCAGGATGGATCATGCAATCCTAGGAGCGGGAGCGATTGGCGGGCTCGTCGGCACGGCGCTGGCATCGCTCGGCGAAGATGTCGCGCTGATTGTGCGACCAGAGAAGGTGTCTGCCTACCCCGAAACCCTCACGCTGGAGCGGCCCTCAGGCACACTCACCGCAAAAGCGAAAGTCGTGGACAAGCTGACCAAGCCCACGGATGTGCTGTGGATAGCAACCAAGACCTATCAATTGGAAGCGGCACTAGCATCGGTGGCAGCAGCACCCAGGATGATCGTGCCGCTGCTGAACGGTGTGGACCATGTCGCGGTTTTGCGGGCGCGTTTCGGGAGCGATCGTGTCGTTCCCGCAACCATCGCAGTGGAGGCCGAGCAACTGGCATTAGGTCGCTTCGTGCAGCGTTCGCCGGTTCTCTTGAACGTTGCAGCCAGCGGCGANNCCCGTGTTGGGAAGCGTAGTCCAGCGCCTGAGCGAGATAGGATTTACCTGTAAGTTTGTCGCGGACGAGCCGAGCCTGCTGTGGGGCAAGCTCTGCTTTCTGGAGCCGTTCGCTTTGGTGACTTCGGCATCCGGTAAGAACCTGGGTGAGATCCGTGACGACCCCGAATGGAAGGCCAAGCTGTTTTCCGCCCTTGCCGAAGCCTGCGCGGTCGCCAAGGCGTCCGGGGCAGAAGTGGAGATGGCGAAGATACAGGCTGTATTCGACAAAGCGCTGCCTACCATGCGCAGCTCCATGGCGAAGCACCTGGCCGCTGGACTGCGCCTGGAACTCGACGGCATTGCCGGTCCCATTCTTCGTGGTGCAGCGCACTACCGAATTGCTGTCCCAGTCACGCAGGAACTAGCTTCCACGGTCGCGACATTGGCCGCCACCGGTAACGCCTGACACATGCACAACACCGGCGGGAATAAAAATGCTCCTCGAAAGTTAGCCTAGAACGAGGACAGGTTGTCCGTGCTAGTTGCGGTCAGCGAAATCCTATGTTCAGCAACGAGGACGATTATGAAAACCCTGAAGCTCGTTTCGATTAGTGTTCTGCTGTTAGTTTCCGTGGCAACTTTGTCGGCACAAACCAGCCTGCCAAACCCGCACGACGATGCGTGCTGGTCGAGTCTGGCCGCCCTTAGGGCCTGTCAACTTCAAACCTATGAGCAGGCCGTGGCCTACGCGCAGCGCTGGAGCTCTTATCCGGAGTACCAGTGCAACGACTATTACCAGCCTCAGCAAAAGCACGCCTCAACATCCGAAGCCAAAGCCGCGGAGAATGCAACCAACCAGACGCCAAGCGCTGCCGCAAATCGCAGCGCCGCATCCGACGCGAACATGCAAGCCGGCAATTGAAGGCCGCAACTGCGTTCTTGCACCCCATCCCGGCGGATGGGGTGCCTCCTTTTTGCTAGCTTTTTCGTGCAGTTTAGATGTGTCGTGGTATCCTTCTGCCGCGCCCATGAAGCTGGAATCGTGAAGTGAGCGCTCACGGTTCGGTCCTTGAGTTTTTTTCGCAGCTCTTGAAAAGCAGCTTAGATGTCTTTTTGCCTTACCCGCGTGCAGAGGAGAACATCATGGCGAACCACGCAGCCACGCTTCCAGTACGGTCAACTCACACGAAACTTTCACGCCAGCAGATCACCGGATTCTGGGGCGCCTGGACCGGCTGGACGCTCGACGGGATG
>PLBD01000349.1 GCA_003135315.1 Acidobacteriaceae bacterium
GCGCAGTTGATGGCGAAGACCTGGAAAGTCTCGCCCTGAACGCGGCGCACCCAGCAGGGAATGTTGTCGGTCTCGCCGTCCCAAGCATTCGAGATCGGGTTCTTATACTTCGCCAGCCGCGTCTGACCCTCGGGAAATTCGTCCAGCTCGCCTAAGTCGACCCACTTGCGATAGCGTCCGCCCTCGCCGCGCATGATGGGCGCAAGCAAATACCCAATCACCGGTGTGGCCAGAACGACGGCAGCCAAGCCGTTGAACACCAGGCCAAGCTTGACGAAGAACTGCCGCCGGGAAACATCCTGCTCGCTCACTGTTGCCCTCCGGGCGAAGAAGTAGTTGGCGCGGGAGAAGACGATGCGATCATCGGACGCTGCGCGGCCAACCAGGCCACCACGTCGGAGATTTCCTGGTCGGTCATGGGATGTCCAGGCACATTGTTTCTCCAGTCGGGCGCGTTGAAGTCCGGCCGCCCGACAATCACGATCGTCCGCAGTCCCTGGTCCGTGATCAAGCTGAGGTAGAAGGGATTTACGATGGAGCCAACCTTCGCCGTACCCTTGCCGTCGGAACCGTGACACGAAGCGCAGAATGTTGCGAACGCCGCCGCTCCGCGCTGCGAATTGCCGGGAGCTTTGGCCGCGTACGGTGGGGCTGTCCCACCTTGTAAGACCTGGGCCTTTCCCCACCGCTGCCGCATCCCCTGCACGATGGCGTCGACCTGTTTACTCGTCAACATGCCGCCCTCGCTCTGCGCAAAGGCCGACATTGCCGTGCCTGGCCTGCCCTTGGAAATCGTGTTCCGCACGGCGTCGTCGTCAACAATCGCCAGGTACACGGGATCGCCGATGGGCGGCGCCGGCCCCAGCTTTCCATCGGCGCCATGACAGCCTGCACAATTCTGTTTGTAGAGCACGACGGGATCGAGAATGTCGGTAGGACGCTGCACGATGTCGGCGGGAGTGGGCTTTCCCGGCAAGTCACACGCAGTCAGGGCCAGCAATGCGGCGAATGCCAACGCAGGAAGAGCGCAGCGAACTTTCATCGCTTGTTGTCCTCGCCTTCGCCCTCGTGCTCTTCCATAAGGCCTGGCGCCTCAATGCCCGCTCGCAAAGCGAGAGGCAGGTTCTCCGCCGTCCAAACCTTGTTCTGCCGCACCACGACCAGGCCCGCTACGATTCCGAATGCGGCCTGTGACGCCGCGAACCACCACCAGTTAATGCGCTCATCCAGCAGCGGATTGACGTACCCTATGACGTGGTAAAGCAGGCCAGTCCAAAGCAGTGGACCGATGACGCCTCCCAGAAGAACAGGGCGGCGTGGAAGCAAGGGCAGCATCGCGCCGAAAAGAAGTCCCACAAGCAGGCACATCGTGATGTGCATACCCAGCGCGAAAAGGAACCATCCCAGGTGAAAATGCAGCATCTCCTTCACTGTGGGAGTTGCCGACTGTGAGTACAAACTTCCGGCCAGCAGATTTATCGGATACCACACACTGTGGTAGAAGATCAGCCCGTAAAGCCCCGCGAGCACTGCCATGGCCACGCCGCCAGCCAGTCCACCCTTCACGCCAGCCGCGATCGGATAGATCTTGAGCGGCAGCCACGCGCGTTGTATCTCCTGCGCGACCGAAATCCGCGTAACTTCGCGCGGGGGAAGCACGCGGGCCGGTTCCTCGGGCTCCACAGGAATCGACTCATGCTGTTCATGCGGCAGCACCTGGCGAAACCATCCCACCGCTCCAGAGATGGTCAGGATTGCGCCAAGCACACTAACCGACACATCCGTGAGCAGTCCCGCAAAAGTCAGTGCTGTCCCCAGCGCCATGGCGAATGGCCATGCCGTCGGTGCTGGCATCAGCACTGCTGGCCTGTCGGAACCGCTGTTCGCCGCTTGTGTCTCGTCACTCATCGATTAGTCCTAAGAGACTGCAACGCTGCTCAATATTTCTCATCGCGTGATGAAATACACCACCGACAGCACCACAACCCAGATGGCGTCCACAAAATGCCAGTACATGGCAAACACATTGATGCGTTCCGAATGCTCCTGCTTCACTGCACCGAAAAGGGTAAACAACCAAATGACCGTCAAGCCGATCAGACCCACCGTCACGTGGAACGCGTGCAGTCCCACCAGCGAGTAGAACGTCGTGCCAAAGAGATTGGTACTGATCGTCAGGCCATCCTGGTAAATCAGGCGATACCATTCGCGGCCGGTGCCGATCAGAAAAATCACGCCCAACGCAATCGTCAGAAACCAGAAGACGCCGAAGCGTTTTACATTGCCGTGATGCAGCGCCTTCTCGGCCAGGAGAATCGTCAGGCTGCTGGAGAACAGGCAGATCGACGTGAAGTACGGCACGTCGAGCACCTGCGCCGGGGTCGGGCCACTGAGGCTCTTACCCGCGTAGTACAGGTACGCCACGACAAAGATGCTGAAGATCGCCGACTCCGCGATGATCAGGCACCACATGCCGACCTTGCCGCGGAGATTCGCGGACAGCGGCATATCGCTTTGCGGCACAGTTATCGTCGCTGCTGCCAAGAGCCTCTCCTATTCCTGCCGTTTACTCATACTTCCAATCGGGATCTTCGGGATGTTTCAAGTCCCACAGCGGCCGCCGGCTCCTGATTACCGGAATCTCCGCGTAGTTGTACTCTGGAGGCGGCGAGGTCGTGTGCCACTCCAGCGTCCACGCGTCCCAGGGATCGTTGCCGGCAATCTCGCCCTTGTAGTATGACCAGATAACGTCGGCCACCCACAGCAGGATGCCGATGATCTGGAAGATCACTCCTATAGATACAATCAGGTTCCAGATTTCCCAGCCGCGGCTGGCCTCATAGGTATAAACACGGCGCGGCATTCCCAACAGGCCGGGAACATGCATGAAGTCGAAAGTCAGATGAAAGCCGATGACAAACAGCCAGAAATGCCACTTGCCCAACGTTTCATTCATCATTTTTCCCAGGACCTTGGGATACCAGTAATACGAGCCCGCGAACACTGCCATCACGATGCCGCCGAGGATCACGTAGTGAAAGTGAGCTACCACAAAGTAGGAGTTGCCCAGTTGCCAATCGAAAGGCGCCGTGGCCAGCATGATGCCGGTCAGCCCCGCGATCAGGAACTGGCACAAGAAAGCGACGCAGAACAGCATAGGAGTCTTGTAAATGATCTTGCCGCCCCACATCGTTCCAACCCAGTTGAAGATTTTTATTCCCGTGGGGACGGCGATCGCCGCAGTGGACGCCACGAAAAACGCGTTGGCATATGAGGTCATGCCGACGGTGAACATGTGGTGCGCCCATACGCCCAGGCTGATGAAGCCGATGGAAACCGTCGCCGCCACCATGATCGAGTAGCCAAAAATCGGCTTGCGCGAGAAAACCGGAATCACCTCGGATACGATCGCGAAGGCCGGCAGGACCAGGATGTAGACCTCCGGATGTCCGAAGATCCAGAAGAAGTGCATCCAGATGACGGCCGAGCCGCCGGCTTGCGTATCGAAGAAATGGCCACCGAGGTAGCGGTCGATCAACAGCATCAGTTGAGCGGCGGTCAGTGGCCCAATGGCTACCAGCACCAGGCCTGCCATCACCGTGTTCATCCATACGAACAGCGGCATGCGGCCCAGCTTCATGCCGGGACAACGCATGCACAGAATGGTCGTCATCACATTCAGAGCGGTAGCGATGCTGCCGAAGCCGCTGACCAGGAGGCCGACGATCCAGTAGTCGGTGCTGTGTCCCACGGAAAACGCCGGCGAGGTCAGCGGCGCGTAAGCGAACCACCCGACGTCGGGCGCGCTGCCTGCGCCGTACAATCCGAAGCCGCCGATGAAGCTGAAGTACAGGATGATGCCGCCTAGCGCGCTCATCCAGAAGCCCCAGGCATTCAGGCGGGGAAACGCCATGTCGCGCGCGCCGATCATCAGCGGCACGGTGTAGTTGGAAAAACCAAAGAGAATTGGCATGGCCACGAAAAAAATCATGGTGGTGCCGTGCATGGTGAACATGCGGTTGAAGACTTGCGGAGATACGAAGTGATTATTCGGGACGGCGAGCTGCACGCGCATGATCGTGGCTTCGACGCCGCCGATCACTAGGAAAACCAACGCATAACCTATATAGAGAATTCCGAGGCGTTTGTGATCGACAGTGACGGCCCACTCGTGCAGACGCTCGGCCAGGGAGCGCGTCGAAAGCCCTGTCGGCGCGATTGCTAGAGTTTCAGACGCCACCACTCCTCCGTGGTCCCACTAGCGAAGCGTTTCCATGTACGCAGTCAGCGAGTTTAAGTCTTGCTCAGTTAAACGCATCGCCGGCATCAGTGAGCCGGGCTTGATTGCGTCCGGATCTTCAATCCAAAGTTTCAGGTTCGCAGGTGTGTTTGTTGCGGCGCCGGCGGCGATTTCTTCGCGGCTCATCAAATGGGTCAGGTCGGGACCGAAGCGCCCGTCGGCGACAGTTCCCCGCACCGTGTGGCAATTGATGCAGGACGTGGCCTCAAATATTTCGCGCCCTTTCGCAGCATCGGCATTCGTGAGAGCGACGGCGACCGCTGAACGCGATTGTGAACGGACCCACGCATCGAAGTCCGATCGAGAATCCACGTAAACCCGCAACAGCATCAGCGCGTGTTGGGTGCCGCAATATTGGGCGCACTGGCCCAGATACAGCCCGGTGTGGTGCGGATCAATCCACATTTGATTGACGCGATTGGGAATCAGATCGGTCTTGCCGGCCAGCCGCGGCACCCAAAAGCTGTGATCGGTATCGGCCGAAAGCAATTTCAAGAACGTGGGCGTCGGGCTGACTGAATCGCTGACGGGAATGTGCAGTTCGTTGGCGGTGACGACGCCGAGACCGGGATAACGGAATTCCCACCAGAACTGATGTCCGATGGCCGTGACGTCAATTGAGTCCGGCGAGCGGTCGGCGTCCTGCACCTGGGCAATCACTCGGGCGGTGGCGAGAAATAGCATCACGACGATCAACACCGGAATCACGGTCCAAGCCAGCTCGATCTGATTGCTTCCGTAGACCTGCGGCGGCTCGCGATGATCGTCACTTCGCCTCATGCGAAATTTCACGGTGGCGTAGAGCAGCAGCGTGAAGACAACAACGAAAATTACAGTGGTAATCGAAAGGACGAAAAGCGCGAGGCCATAGATGTGATCGGCGGGAGTGGAGTCGGGAGAGAAGATACTCGGGATCAGCGAATTTGCCGGCGGNNACGCCGGAAGCTACGCGCGCGAATTTACCATATTCGTGCTCAAAGGAAAATGAATGCGTCAGAAATAGCAAAGAATGGGCTGGAGAAAGATCGCGGTTTCCGGGCTCTATTGCGGCAATCCGATGCCGGACTTCTGCATGAAATCGCGAATTTTCGCCACGTAATCATCGACAGCGGTTCGAGTCTGCTCGTCCCGCCAACCGAGTTCTCGCCCCAGCAGTGCGCCGACCGACGGAGCAGCCCGGATCGCGTCCTTCCAACTCCACAGTTGCAAACCCGTGCGGCGGGCCAGAACATCTT
>PLBD01000133.1 GCA_003135315.1 Acidobacteriaceae bacterium
CCGGCTTCGAATTGGTGCGCCTGCTCGCGCGGCATCCTGCGACAGCAAAGCCGATACTGGTGCGCCGCAACGGTGAGAGCGGCGGTTATGCCGATCTCAGCGAGGCCTATCCGCAACTGGCAGGTAACGGCGGCTTTCCGTTCCAGAATTTCTCGTGGCAGCAGATGAAGAACGCGGGAGTGGACGTGGTGTTCCTTGCCACGCCGCATGAGTTTTCGCGCGAGCTGGCGCCCGAGGCAATCGCGCAAGGCTTTCGCGTAATCGACTTGAGTGGCGCATGGCGGCTGAAGCACACGGAGAATCGCGCAGTCTACGGTTTCGCCGAGAAGGCCGAAGACGCCAACTTCGACCGCTCCGCAGTGTATGGACTGCCGGAGTTGCACCTCGACGAGATCAAGAGCGCCGCCCTGTTGGCCAATCCCGGCTGCTATGCGACTTCCATCATCCTCGCGCTGGCGCCGTGGATTCGCGCCGGCTTCGTCGATGTCGAGCATGGCATCGTCTGCGACTCCAAGTCGGGTGTTTCAGGGGCAGGGAAGACGCCTTCGGCCAAGACCCATTTCGTGGAAGTTGACGGAGACTTCTCCGCCTACAGTGTTTTTGGACACCGGCACTCGGGGGAAGTGCTGGAGCAGCTCGGGATTGGCGGCGGATCGCTGCAATTCACGCCGCATCTGCTGCCGATCCCGCGCGGCATCCTCTCCACGATTTACGTGAAGCTAGCCAAGCCGGTCACCTCGGAGGAACTGGAGCAGGCGCTGCTCGGCTTCTACGCTGGAAAACCCTGGGTGCGCGTCTTCGGCGCTGCACGTTTGCCGCAGATCAAGTTTTCTCTGAACACGAACTACTGCGACATCGGCTTCTCGCTGTCGCCCGATGGCAAGCGGAGCGTGCTGGTGTCCTGTCTCGACAACCTCTTGAAGGGCGCTGCCGGTCAAGCGGTACAAAACATGAACCTGATGTTCGGACTCGACGAGAAAGCAGGGCTGCAATGAAGTTGGTGGTAAAAATCGGCGGCGCGGCCCTCGACGACAAGGAACTTGTCGAAAAGTTTTCCAAGACCATTCCGAGCCTCTGCCGCGAAGGACACAAGCTGGTCATCGTTCACGGTGGCGGTGCAGCCCTCACGCGCACTCTGAAGCAGCTTGGTTGCGAATCGACCTTCGTCAACGGCCTTCGTGTTACCGATTCCAAGACCCGCGATGTCGCCATGATGGTCCTCGCCGGGCAGCTCAACAAACAGTTGGTCGCGGCCATCGGAGGCGCAGGTCAGCCCGCCATAGGGATCTGTGGCGGCGACCTGCGCATGGTGCTGGCGTCGAAGAAGAAACAGCCCGATCTCGGCTTTGTCGGCGAAGTTTGCACCGTTGACGCGCAATGGATCGAGCGATTCTGGAGTGCCGGCGTCGTCCCCGTCATTGCGAGTCTCGCTCTCGGCTTCGACGGCGAATACTACAACGTGAATGCCGACCAGATGGCCTCCGCCTTTGCGGTGGCGTGCGACGCTGACGCCCTCGTCTATCTCACCGATGTTGCGGGCGTGAAGGATGCCGACGGGGCCGTTATTCGCTGGCTCGATGTCGATGCCATTGCCGCCATGGTGCAGAAAGCCACGGTGAGCGGGGGCATGCTGCCTAAGCTCGAGGCCTGTACCAGCGCATTGAAGAAAGGCGTCACCCGCGTGCGCATTCTGCCTGCGGCGCGCGCCGATGTCCTTCCCGGATTCTTTACCCATCCCATCGACTACGGCACCGAGGTGATTGCCTCGTGAAGCACCTTGTCCACATCTTCCACCCGACCGAGCGCAAGGATGGCGCCTGGCCGGGGCCGCGCTTCGATCGCGCCTTGGAACGACGTTCGTAGGCGCCGTCCGGCGTCGCTTTCCCGGCCTTGTTCATATTTGTTTTGACCCTCTGCGTCGACCCAGAAGGAGGTACGACATTGATTGCTACTACCGTTTTTCCAGGAGCGAGCCCGAGTTCTTACGCTTATCGCAGCGTGACCGGCCGCGACCTGATTTCGATCCAGGACTTTTCATCTGACGAGCTGGCCTGCGCGCTGGAGCTGGCGGCGGCCATGAAGGCCCGCCCCGCCGATTTCCGCGGCATTTTGTCGGGCAAACAGATCGTGTTGTTCTTCGAGAAGCCGTCCTTGCGGACGCGGCTGACGTTCGAAGCCGGCATCAACAGCCTGGGCGGCGCGTCGTTCTTCGTCGATCAGACGCAGTCGCGCCTCGGAGCTCGCGAGAGCTTGAGCGACGTCGCTCACAATCTGGAGCGCTGGATCGATGGCATTGTGCTGCGCACCTTCGCCCACGAAGCCGTGACCACCATGGCGCAGCACGCTGCCATTCCGGTGATCAACGCGCTCAGCGATATGGAGCATCCCTGCCAGGCAATGGCCGACATGCTTACTTTGCAGCAGCACTTCGGCGATCTGCGAGGCGTGCGTCTTGCCTACGTTGGCGACGGCAACAATGTCGCGAATTCGTTGATGTTGGCCGCCACCAGCCTGGGCGCTTCCATTTCCATCGGAACGCCTCGTGGATATGAACCTGATGCAGCCATCACGGAAGCGGCCCGCGAGCTGGCTGCCGTTTCCGGTGCAAGCGTAAATGTGGTCAACGACCCCATCGAAGCTGTGGCGGGCGCGGATGCTGTGTACACCGACGTTTGGGCAAGCATGGGCCAGGAAGACGAAGCCGCTAACCGCAGCAAAATCTTTGCGCCCTTTCAGGTCAACCAGAAACTATTCTCCTATGCCGCCAAACACGCAGTGTTCATGCACTGTCTGCCGGCGCATCGTGGAGACGAGGTCGCCACGGCGGTCATCGATTCGCCGCGCTCGGTTGTCTTCGAGCAAGCGGAGAACCGCCTGCACGTTCAGAAATCCATTCTTGTTTTGCTGCTGGAAGGCGGTATCCACCGCTTTCCGCCGAGGAGTGCCAATGCGTGAAAAAGTCGTACTTGCTTATTCCGGTGGACTCGACACGTCCATCATCATCCCGTGGCTGAAGGAAAACTATGACTACGACGTCATTGCCTTTGTGGCCGATGTCGGCCAGGGCGACGACATCGATGCGGTCGTAGAGAAGGCCTACGCAACCGGCGCGTGCAAAGTGATCGTCGAAGATCTGCGGCAGGAATTCCTGACCGACTACGTCTTCCCCGCGATCCAGGCAGGCGCGGTCTACGAGCACAAGTATCTGCTGGGAACTTCGCTCGCCCGGCCGATCATCGCGAAGTATCAGGTCGAAGTCGCATTGCGCGAAGGCGCGACGGCCGTGTCCCACGGCTGCACCGGCAAGGGCAACGATCAGGTGCGCTTCGAACACGCTTACCAGGCGCTGGCGCCGGAGCTGAGGGTCATCGTGCCCTGGCGCGAGTGGAACCTGCAGTCGCGCGAAGACTGTCTCGACTATGCCGAGCAGCATGGAATTCCCGTGGCTCAGAGCCGCGAGAAGATTCACAGCCGCGACCGCAACCTGCTGCATGTAAGCCATGAGGGCGGCGAGTTGGAAGATCCGAACAACGCGCCGCTGCCGACCACGTGGACCTGGACCAAGTCGCCCCAGGACGCGCCCGACGCGGTCGAGAAGGTGACGGTCGAGTTCAGGCATGGCCTGCCGGTCGCGGTGAACGGCGTGGAGCTTGATCCGGTCGCAACCATCGAGGTGCTGAACGAAATCGGCGCGCGTAACGCGATAGGCCGCATCGATCTGGTGGAGAACCGCTTTGTCGG
>PLBD01000458.1 GCA_003135315.1 Acidobacteriaceae bacterium
GCAGCCGTCGAGGAAGCTGCGAAAAAGGCTGGGCACGACGTGAAGGTTCCCTTCTCGCCGGGACGCACAGATGCTTCGCAGGAGCAGACCGATGTGCACTCCTTCGCCGTAATGGAGCCGAAGGCAGACGGGTTCCGCAACTATCTCCGAAGCGGACAGCACGCGTCAGCTGAGGAGTTTCTGGTGGATCGGGCGCAATTGCTGAAGCTGACTGCCCCCGAGATGACGGTGCTCATCGGCGGCCTGCGCGCCCTGCATGCGAACTTCGGGCAGTCCAAGCACGGCGTCTTCACTAAGCGACCCGAGACGCTGACAAATGACTTCTTCGTCAACCTGCTTAACATGAATACGGAGTGGCGGCCCTCTGCATCCGAAGGCGTGTATGAGGGGCGCGATCGCAAGACCGGCGAACTCAAGTGGACCGGCACTCGCGTCGATCTCCTCTTCGGCTCGAACTCCCAACTCCGGGCACTTGCGGAAGTCTATGCTTGTGACGACTCGAAGAAGGCGTTCGTGAAGGACTTCGTGGCTGCATGGAACAAGGTGATGAACCTTGATCGCTACGACCTTGCCTGAGTTCGGGAGGAGAGCTGACAACAAAACCGCGAGTAACGTTTGGGCAACGTTAGAACCGGTGCGGGAAGCAAACAGCAGCGTCGCGCGGATGGTAGTTCAGTGGCGGTTACCTGACTGCCATCCGAATGCGATGCCCTGTAAGTTGGAGATCCAACTCCTTCCAGAATCCCCGGCTTCATCGACCACGTCTTCGCCAAGAAGGCCAGCATCGTGCGAATTTTTCTGCCGCCCGACGCCAACTGTGCCGGAGATTCGGGACTGGAAATGGGCAGCACGAGTGACTGAGCGTTATTGATCAGACGGCCTGATTGGCACTGCTTATCGTTAAGAGACGACGCGCTAAGTGACCATTTCTCTCCTGGGTCGCGATTTGTTATCCCGACATTTGAAAGGAAGCGAATCATGATTCGGATAGCGCAAGCAACCCGAGCAGTGCGATCACGGGAACGTTAACAACATCAAACCAGTGCATCCCTAGTACCCAGCATATCTCGGCCGCTGGAATCGCTTCTTTAGGAGTGGCGCCTATGAAAGAACATTTGAAGTCGATCATCGAAGTACTCAGCAGAGACGCTAATCAGCTGGAGCATCATGCTCAGGAGCTCAGGAGAATTTCACCTGACCTTTCGGTCGATCTTAGTTCGGACGCCGAGCTCATCGACGACAAAGCCGCATCTATCAGAAAGCAAGTCGAACTTCTGGAGCACTGGGAGTAAGCATCCACGGCCCGAAGACAAAGTTGCTCGACATCTATTTCCTGAGGGGGAAGCATGCCTAACACCGGCGAGAGACGAGAAATCACCAAGCGGGTGAACGCGAAAGAAGCAGAGATGATCCAGCGGTCCAAGAAGCTGGTCTCCAGGATGAGTGAGACCACCGCCGATACCGACGCGAAGAATCTGGCGCGTGGCACCGGACCAAACAAACGGAGAACTTCCCGCAGCCGGTGACGTGGCCTGCCAGAGACAGCAACTCCAAGAAGAGGAACCCGACCAATGAAAGCAGTCCTACTGCGCGGGTACGGTGATGTAAACCAGCTTTTCCATGGGGATATGGCGCCCTTATTCCTGAAGAAATATGTTGAGGAGGGTGTTGTGAACCCGAATCTCGCCGTTGTATTCGATGAAGCCCAGTTTCCGGAAGCGATTCATGAAGAAACTCACACGCGATCGGGTCGTGCCGATCATCTCAGCTAGAACCTCCTGGCTGATCTTCGGAACCACCGTCTCGGGCTTGCTTTCCTTGCCAAACTGAGCGAGCAGCAACAGAATCCTCGCCAGCCTCTTTTCGCTGGAATTGAAAAGCTGGTCTACCAGGTCCGCTTGTATGCGGGCGTTGCGGGCGAGAAGAAAAGACATGAACATCTCAGCCAGTTGTGGTTCTTGATGCAGTACGCGGACCATTTCCACCTTGCTGATCCTGAGCAGCGTGCATTCGATCATCGCGGTAGCCGTCTCAAGTCGAAGAGGATGAGCTGAAGCCAGGCAGTTCTCCCCGAGGAATTCCCTGGTTCCCACCAACGCGATGGTTGCTTCTTTTCCATTCGCGGATGTGACCGTCACCTGTAGTCGGCCGGCCTGCACGTAAAAAATTGTGTCGGCAGGGTCGCCTTGGGCATAGGCGGCCTCGCCCTTCTTCAGATTGACAACTCTTCGGCCCAACCCGGCTCTCGCGAGAAAGGCCTCGGGATCGAAAAGCGCATCGCCATTTCCTGGTTTTACATCGCGTTTGTGAAGCCGGGAAGGACTGCTTCCTTTGCCGGACGCAGGCTTCTTGGATCGAACCGGGTCTCTTGACGCAATTGCCTGGGCGACCGGGTCCTGGCCGCGGGCCGCAATGCCCCTCGCGCTCATTTCGCACCTCCGAAGGGCCGATAATTACATTTCCACATAGTACAGTTTAGCACTCGTCCGCCAGCCCTGCCTGTTCAATATTGCTCAGTTAATCATGTCGCGATAACCGCCGTGTGAGCGATTTTGCACAGCCGTATCCGGCGCAAAGCGGTAACTTGCGATTGCGGGGGCGGTAGAAGCCCCTGCGTCAGCGATCGATATTCAACGCGAAGTCAGCCTCGATCGACAGCCGGCGCGCTATTGGAGTGACGCGAGACGCGGTCACATCCGGAAGATCAAGTTGTTGGAACAGGCCGTTGGGAGACACTCATGCCACGTAAACGAGCGCTTACCTTTAATCCCGGGACATTTCTGAAGAGAATTGGCCGCCGCCGCACCAGCCGGGAATACCTGAATAAACAGCTCATATTTTCTCAGGGAGACGCCGCGGATGCGATGTTCTACGTCGAAGCTGGAAATGTGAAACTGACGGTCCTATCCAAAGGCGGCAAGAAGGCCGTTATCGCTATTTTCCGTCAGGGCGATTGTTTCGGAGAAGGCTGTTTAGGAGGGTCCCCCCACCGGATGTCCACCGCGACAGCGGTGCACTCGACCACGATCGCGCGTGTGGAAAAGGCGATCATCGTTAGGATCATTCACGACGATCCCATATTCGCAAGGCTATTTATCGCCCACCTGCTCTCACGCGTTGCCCGCGTTGAAGAAGACTTCCTGGATCAAATCTTCAATTCCAGCGAGAAGCGGCTGGCGCGAACTCTGCTGGCGCTAGCGAATTTCGGAACGAGATCCAGGCTGGATCCTGCCATCGTGAAGGTGAGCCAGGGAACCTTGGCTGAGATGATTGGCACCACGCGGTCGCGAGTGAGCTTCTTTATGAACCGGTTTCGCAAGATGGGCCTCATCGATTACAACGGAAGCTTGCGCGTGCACCGGACGCTGCTTACCTTTCTGCTCCACGAATAGGCCCCACTCGGTCTCTTATCCAACAACCATTCCTCTATGTCGTCAAAGCGGAGGTGGTGTGCAATTTTGACCAGTGTTCCCAAGGAGCAAGAGCTAATCTTGGGCACCCAAGCAATCACGCAATCGCACGGGAGATGCAATCATGATTGACGTCATCATCGCTGACCATCAGGAGCTTTTTCGCATCGGGATGGCGAATGTGCTCGCGGTTGCGGAAGACGTTCGCGTTGTTGGTGAAGCACGCTCCGCAGAAGAACTGTTGGGCACCTTGAAACAGGTCCAGCCTCATGTATTGGTGCTGTCGACGAACTTTCTGCAAGCATTTTCGGAGATTCAGCGGATGTTGAAGCGGCGCCAGACTGCGCTGCTGGTGCTTACGGAGGAGAACGACCGGATTGCCTACGTACGCTGGTTGCGAGCACAGGGTGTGGTCTATCGTTCGATGGATGGGTCCGCTCTCATCGATGCAATGCGCCGAGTAGCGCGAGGCGAACTGTTTGTTCAGGACCGCAGCTCTGACATCAGGGAAAACCACCCCGAAGTTGCATGATGGCAGCGAGGGTCCTATTCGCCGCCGGAATTTACCCCTTGAGTTAGCAGAGATTTGAGAACACCTTGTCTTTGGGTGCGTCTCTGTCAACTGCCGCCACCCCCCTTCTCAAAACCAGCCCGTGCGAGCATGGCCGTTGCGTGGTTATGGGGTTCGCCTTCCGAACAAGACAGGAGAGGCCTCGAGGCACATGATGCATGATATGTCCTCTTTTGCTCAGACCTGAAGGAACCCGGAATGAGAGAGTCAGTATGTGATGTTTGTCTCCCGGTAATCCCGGTCAGGAGAAAAGATGCCGAATGGCTCGAAAGCACAGATTCTGGTCGTGGATGACGAACCAAGCATTCGCGAGAGCTTAGGAATGCTGCTTACGTCGGCCGGATACGACGTGACCATGGCGGCAAGTGGGGTTAGCGCCGTATCGCACCTGGATCGAGCCGTTGCGGACGTCATTGTCACCGATCTCAACATGCCCGGAATGTCAGGCATGGAGTTGATCTCTCACGTACGGACGCGGTATCCCGGGACTTCAATTGTCGCAATGAGCGGCGACTATCACGGCGACGCCGTGCCCGCTGGCATCATCGCTGACAGGTACTACCCTAAAGGGCAGCATCCTCACCATCTGTTATCAGCAATCGCAAGCTTAATCGCGGGTCAGGCCAAGGCCCATTGCGAAAACCGCACGCGGCCGGCCCTGGATTCTTAGAACTTAAGGAGGAAACATATGATTGGAACCGTCTTGATCGTTCTACTGGTGTTGTTTCTGGTGGGCGCGCTCCCGACGTGGAACCACAGCCGTTCCTGGGGTTATTTTCCCAGCAGCGGATTGGGTTTGATACTGGTCGTCGTCGTGGTTTTGGTGCTGCTCGGCCGGATCTAGCTGAACGGCGCTAACGCTCGAAGATGCCCGCGCCCCGACGCCAACGGCAACGCAGTGGTATCCACCGTGAACGTCGGTGGAAGTGAAGACAAATCTGTCTTGACTGCCTGGCCGCTCCTCCAACACAACCAACCATGCCAAAAGGGAGGCATCCATGCTCTGGACAATTTTCGTAATTCTGCTGGTTCTGTGGCTTTTGGGCTTCAGTTTCCACATTGCAGGCGGCTTAATCCACCTGTTGTTGGTTGTTGCCGTCGTGGTCTTGATCATCAATTTGATCAGTGGCCGTAGAACAGCCTGATCTTAACGGCGGATACCGCCCCTCACCAGTTCGCCTACTTAGAGGAGTAAAAGACCAATGTTGAAACGTATTCTGATCGCCACAACGCTCGTTCTGCTTGTGACGCTAACTGCTGTCGCCTCGGACCGCGAGGATGATGTTAATCGCACCCGCAAAGCCACCCAGGTTTTCAAGGAGATCATGAATGCCCCGGATCGTGGCATTCCTCAGGACCTGCTGGAGTCGGCGAAATGTATTGCCATCATTCCAGGGGACGTGAAGTTCGCCTTTATCTTCGGCGGCAACTACGGCCGGGGGCTGGCAACCTGTCGCACCGGACACGGCTGGAGCGCTCCCATGTTTTTGGCTATTGACGGAGGAAGCGTGGGCTACCAGATCGGTGGCTCTGCCACCGACATCGTGCTGCTGTTTATGAACGATCGCGCCTTGCAAAGCCTGCTCAGCGACAAATTCAAGCTCGGAGCCGATGCCTCGGTGGCAGCCGGGCCGGTGGGCCGGAACGCCTCCGCTGGCACCGACCTTAAATTGAACGCAGAGATCCTCTCGTATTCGCGGAGCAAAGGTGTTTTCGCTGGAGTGAGCCTGAACGGCGATGTCGTGCAAGCCGACAAAAGCGGAGACATAGCGATGTATGGCACCGATGTGAACCGCCGTGAAATTCTGGACGGCAAAGTTGCTGTTCCGGAATCGGCGCGAGCGCTGCTGGAGGAAATTGGCGGATATGCCCAGGTAGCCAAAGCTAGATAGTCGACTTCGAGCGGCCCAATTCCAAAGAATTGAGCCACTGTGAACAGACCCGACAGCCCCGCCAACGCATTGAGCGTTGCGCGGGGCTCCCGAGCCGGAACCGTGCGAAGGTCGTCGGCCACTCGGGGACCCAAGAATGGGAATCTCGACTTAAGACGTTAATTGAACCTAAGGATAATCATTATGACGACAGATGATCAGAATGAGTGTGCACATCTGCCATGCAGGTGCATGGTCAAACCTGGCGACAAGTACTGCGGTCAGGCCTGCAAAGAAGCAGGATCCGGCGAAGTTGAGATTGCATGCCAGTGCGACCATGGAAATTGTCCACTGACCGTATGAAGATGGATAGCCTGGTGGCAGAGAGCCTGGATGTTAAGTCACACGAGCACGATGTCGGTCGGCGAGCGCCGCCAGATTCGGGTTCGAATCGGTGATCGACGCGAAACCCATCGCGATCGCAGACAGCGACTCTTCACTCCTGGGTCTAAAGACCCCACTCGTACCGCCGACGTTGAGTTCCGCCAAAGGCCCTATCATCGAGTTTCTCGAGTGGTTCGGTGATCTGGGTATCTTTCTCTGGCAGGTGGTGCGGGCCGGAGTAACGCCTCCCTATGAATTCCGCGAGTTCTTTCGACAACTCGATGAGATCGGGTCGAAGTCCCTGCCTCTGGTTGCTTTGGCCGGCGCCGCCACCGGAGTTGTGCTCTCTTTAGAAGCCCGCTACAGCCTGACTCGGTTCGGTGCCAAGTCGCTTCTTCCCGCCGCCATCGTGTTCTCTGTTATTCACGAGACCGGCCCAATCATCACCGGCCTGGTGGTGANNGAGCAGATCGATGCCATCGAGGCGTCTGCGGTAAATCCCTACAGGCTATTGGCGGCGCCTCGCATTCTGGCTTGCATCCTTATGCTGCCATTACTGACTCTTGGAGCCGATTTGTGCGGCTTGGTTATGGGTTGGGTTGCCCAGGCACTCGTCGAGCCGCTTTCGTTCCACCAGTTCATCATTAGCGGTTTCAAGGGCGCCAATTTCAATGATTTGCTGCCACCCACGTTCAAGACGGCTGTCTTCGGTTTCATCATCGGCCTCATTGCATGCTTTCAGGGAATGCGAACAAAAGGAGGCGCCGAAGGCGTGGGCCGCGCAGCGACAAGTTCGGTGGTCTTGTCTTCGCTATTCGTAATCCTGGCCGACGTAGTGCTGGTGAAGCTCATTATCATATTTTTCCCTTGAATTCTTGCTTGAATAACTTGCGGCACAAATATGAACACAACCGATCAACTCGTCATGAAGCCGGGAGAGGCCGAGATAGACGGCAGCGCAGCGGTTGTCGTGGAGGACTTGCACAAGTCCTTCGGAAGCCAGCACGTCCTAGATGGAGTCAGCCTGACCGTCAGGCGCGGTGAAACCCTGGCAGTGCTGGGACGCAGTGGTTCCGGTAAGAGCGTACTGCTGAGACTCATAATCGGCCTGGAGAAGCTGGATTCGGGCTCGGTTCGAATCCATGGGGATGACATTGCCGGCTTGGCATTGGATCAGATCGGGGAAATCAGAAAGAAGATGGGGTTTCTCTTTCAGCACGCAGCACTCTACGATTCGCTAACCGTCGAGCAGAATGTCTCTTTTCCGCTGGAACACCACAAAAAGCAGATGTCGGGCTCTGAGCGGAACGATCGAGTCAGCCAGTTGCTGGCGGAAGTGGGCATGCTCGACGGCTTTAAGAAGATGCCTTCGGATATCTC
>PLBD01000218.1 GCA_003135315.1 Acidobacteriaceae bacterium
CGCTCTTCGAGTTCTCCGGTGCCTGCAACGGCTGCGGCGAGACACCATATATCTCGACGATGACGCGCCTGTTCGGTGATCGCGCACTCATCGCCAACGCGACCGGCTGCTCCTCAATTTACGGCGGCAATCTCCCCACTACGCCTTACACCGTGAACTCCGAAGGACGCGGGCCGGCGTGGTCCAACTCGCTCTTCGAAGACAATGCCGAGTTCGGCATGGGCATGCGACTGGCCATTGATAAGCAAAACCAGTACGGAAAGGAACTTGTCGAGAGTCTGTCCTCTAAGATCGGCGACGACCTGGCAGTCGCAATCCTGAGCGCCGACCAATCCACCGAGGAAGGCATCTTCGCCCAGCGCGAGCGCGTGAAGGCGCTGAAAGACAAGTTAGCGGGAGACAAGTCACAGGCCGCACGCGATTTGCTGGCGGTGGCCGACGAACTCGTCCGCAAGAGCGTTTGGATCATCGGCGGCGACGGTTGGGGTTATGACATCGGCTACGGCGGTCTCGATCACGTGCTGGCTTCCGATGCCAACGTCAACATCCTGCTGCTGGACACCGAGGTTTACTCCAACACCGGCGGTCAGATGTCGAAGGCGACGCCAATTGGCGCGGTGGCGAAGTTTGCCGCGGGCGGCAAGCATACTCCCAAGAAAGACATCGCCATGATGGCCATCAACTATGGCCGGGCCTACGTCGCGCATATCGCCATGGGCGGCAATGACGGGCAGACCATGAAGGCTTTCCTGGAAGCCGATGCTTATGATGGACCGTCGCTCATCATCGCTTACAGTCACTGCATTGCGCACGGCTACGACATGGTGCACGGCCTCGATCAGCAAAAAGCTGCGGTGAACTCCGGCCACTGGCCGCTGTTCCGCTACAACCCGCCGCTGGCCAAGGAAGGCAAGAACCCATTCGTGCTTGATTCGCGGCCGCCCAGCATTCCGCTGGAACAATACATTTATAACGAGACGCGTTACACCATGCTGGTCAACAGCGATCCTGACGAGGCCAAGAAGCTGCTGCATGCCGCGCAGGAAAACGTCAACGAACGCTGGAAGCTGTATCAGCACATGGCATCGATGAGTTTTGAAAAATTAGAAAAGGCATAAGGACCGCGAGGAGAAATCATGATCGATCTGTCAACCAACTATCTCGGACTGAAGCTGAAGAACCCGGTCGTGGTATCAGCCTCGCCGCTTAGCGAAAAGCTGGAAAACTTCGCCCGCCTGGAAGACGCCGGCGCTGCGGCCATCGTGATGTACTCGCTGATGGAAGAGCAGATCGAGGCCGAGAGCGCGAACCTCGACAATGCGCTGGAATACGGCACCAACAGCTACGCCGAGTCCATGTCCTATTTTCCCGACATGCAGAAGTATCACGTCGGTCCGGACCGTTATCTGGAACTGCTGCACAAAGGCAAGCAGTCCGTGAGCGTCCCCGTCATCGGCAGCCTTAACGGCCGCTCGCCCGGCGGTTGGGTACGCTACGCGGAGTTGATGGAGCAGGCCGGCGCCGATGCGCTGGAGCTGAACATCTTCGATATCCCGACAGATCCTTCTCTTACCGCCGACGACCTGGAGACGCGCTACTGCAACCTGGTGCGCGCCATCCGCAAGAGCGTCCGCATTCCGATTGCAGTCAAGCTGGGCCCGTATTTCACCTCTTGCGCGAATTTCGTTAAGCGCCTGTCGGAAGCCGGCGCCGACGGCGTCGTGATTTTCAATCGCTTCTATCAACCTGATTTCGACCTCGAGGAGCTTGAGGTCACACCGAACCTTGTTCTGAGCAGCCCGCATGAGCTGCGTCTCCGGCTGCACTGGACTGCCATTCTCTATCACCAGGTGGAGACTTACATCGCCATCACCGGCGGCGTTCACGATTCCAGTGACGTGCTGAAGTGCATGATGGCAGGCGCGCATGTCGCAATGATGACTTCGGCGCTGCTGAAGTACGGCATCGAGCACATTGGTGTGGTTCTGGCCGGTATGGAACGCTGGATGGAAGAGCACGAGTACGTCTCGGTGCGACAGATGCGCGGCAGCATGAGCATGGTCAACGTCGAGAATCCGGCGGCCTTCCTGCGCGGCAATTACATCAAGATGCTCGGGTCGTATACCTGGCGCGAGCCAGGCACGGCACTGAGTACGTTCTAGCATCGCCGCTCCACATGCTAAGCTGTAGCGATGGCGCTCTATCTGGTTACCGGCGCGGCAGGTTTTATTGGCTCTGCCCTGGTGCACGCGTTGTTGCAACGCGGCGACCAGGTCCGCGGCCTCGATAACTTCGAGACCGGCCGCCGCGAAAACATTCAGGAAGTTGCCTCCCGGATCGACTTTCGCGAGGCCGATCTGCTGGACTTTCAGGCTGTTCAGTCGGCGTGCCAGGGAGTGGATTACGTGCTCCACCAGGCCGCGATCCCTTCCGTGCCCAAGTCGATTGCCGATCCGGCCCGTAGCAATCGCGTGAATGTTGAAGGCACCGTCAACGTGCTCATCGCCGCTCGGGATGCCGGTATAAAGCGGGTGGTGTACGCGGCGTCTTCCTCCGCCTACGGCGATACGCCAACCTTGCCCAAGCGCGAAGACATGACACCGCTTCCGCTCTCGCCGTACGCCGTCGCCAAGCTGACCGGCGAAATGTACATGAGGGTTTTTTACGGAGTGTACGGGCTGCCGACCGTCTCGCTGCGCTACTTCAACATCTTTGGTCCGCGCCAGGATCCCACTTCGCAATACTCGGCGGTGCTGGCGAAGTTCATCACCCTGATGTTGAAGGGCGAGCGGCCAACCATCTACGGCGACGGTGAGCAGTCGCGCGACTTCAACTACATCGACAACGCTGTGGCCGCGAACCTGCTGGCGGCAACCGCTCCCGAGGCCGATGTTGCCGGCCAGACCTTCAACATCGCGACCGGCCATCGCTTCGACCTGAACCAGACCGTCGAGTTGCTGAGGCCGTTGACCGACTACACCGGCGACGTTGAATATGCGCCCGAGCGCGTCGGGGACATCAAACACTCGCTGGCCGACATTTCGCGAGCGCAACAGAAGCTGAAATACCAGCCGCTCGTCGGCTTCGAGGAAGGTCTGCGGCGCACGGTCGAGTGGTATCGCATGAGCGAGGCGGCTAAGCAGAAGGAACTGACGGCCAGCCGGTAACATCAGTGCGCACACCATTTTTGCTGTCATCCTGAGCGGAGCGGGTACGAGACGCGCAGCTTTTGCGCATCTCGCACCCGCGGAGTCGAAGGATCTGCGGTTCTGGCGTCGCGGTAGGCGGCGGAGGCGAACCGCAGATCCCTCCACTCGGGCTCAAGCCCTCGGTCGGGATGACAAATCGAAATCACAACGGCGCACTGAAGGTGCGCCCCTTCATCCTGAACCGAAAGGAATTCTTATGCCCCGTACACCCGGCGTTTACGCCACGTTTGACACCAGCGAAGGCACCATCGTCTGCCGCCTGTTTGAGGCAGAGGCTCCCATCACGGTCAAGAACTTCATCGAGCTCGCCGAGGGCTCGCGCGAGTGGACCCATCCGCACACCCGCGCCAAGAGCAAGACGCCGCTGTACAACGGGACCATCTTCCATCGCGTAATTCCCGACTTCATGGTCCAGGGCGGCGATCCGGCGGGCACCGGCATGGGCGGTCCCGGCTACCAGTTCCAGGATGAGACCAAGGGCTCGCCCCACAAGTTCGACAAGCCGGGCAAGCTGGCGATGGCCAACTCCGGACCGAACACCAATGGCTCGCAGTTCTTCATCACGGTGGCCGCGACTCCGTGGCTCACCGGCAATCACACCATCTTTGGCGAGGTGGTCGAAGGCCAAGACATCGCCGACAAGATCACCAAGCTCCCGCGCAATCGCCAGGACAAGCCCAACAACGATGTAGTGCTAAAGTCGGTGACGATCGAGCGAGTTTAGTTTCGAGTTTCGGGAACGGGACAGTTGTCAAGACTACGGAAGTTCATGCACCAGGAAAAAGCGTATAGTGAACCTGCTTTTCAACAGAGACCAACTATAGGAGATACGGATGAAGAAACTACTCTGTGCGGTTGTGTGTTTGTTCCCGTTTCTGATGTTTGCCCAAAGCCCATTTGACGGCACCTGGAAGACCAACATGGCCGAGTCCAAGCTATCGCCCAAGCCCTACATTTTTTCCGTCAACAATGGGATGTACGATTGCGAAACTTGCGTACCGAAGATCAATGTCAAGGCCGACGGCACAGATCAGGCTGTAACCGGCCAAACATATGACACCATCTCGGTGCAGGTGATGGACGCGAATTCGATTCACACTGTCACGAAAAAAGCTGGAAAGCCGGCAAATGATTCGACCCGGACGCTCTCCGCCGACGGGAAGACGCTCACCATCGCCGGCACCAACTATCCTGCCGACGGCAGCCAGCCCTATAAGTTCGAAACTAAGTACATGCGGGTTGCCAAAGGGCCAGCAGGTTCCAACGCGACCTCCGGTTCCTGGCGTATTCAGACAATCCAGGAAGATACTGCCGGACTCATTAACACCTGGAAGGTCTCGGGCGATGAAGTGAGCACGTCGACGCCGACCGGCGTAAGCTGGACGGCCAAGTTCGGCGGCGCAGAATCGCCGGTGAAAGGCACCTACGCCAATGAGACTGTGTCGGTGAAGAAGTTGGGCGACCGTGCCATCGAAGTGACCTCCAAACGCGATGGCAAACTCTATAGTGTGAGCAAGATCTCCGTCTCGGCCGATGGAAAGAAGATGACCGAGGTCGTGAACAACAAGTGGACCGGAAGAACCTCAACGTATATCGACGAAAAGCAATAGGGAACATTTCCCGAGTTTCAGGTTTCGAGTTTCAAATTGGGTGGGGGATTCTTGATCTCCCACCCTTTCATCACTTAGTGCTAATCCTTACCTGGATCGAACCGCAGATCCCTCCGCTCGGGCAGAAGCCCTTGGTCGGGATGACAGAAGCTAACCTGGCTTCGCCGCATCCATCACATACACGCGATTGGGATTTCCCGGCTCGATCTTGTGCTCCTCGAAGCTGGCTTTGACGCGGCGGCGCAGTTCGCGGCGCACGTTGTCCTGCGCTCCCGGCTTCGTCTTCACCAGCATGAGATAGTCCACGCTATCGCCGCTCACCTTCTCGATGCCCGGCACCTCCGGCTTGGCCAGGATCATTGCCGAATAAGCGGGATCGCTCGCCAGCCCCTCTCCGACTTCCTGTAATAGCTTGATCACGCGCTCGCTGTCGGCGCTATAGGCGACGGAAATACTCATCGCCACTTGACTCCAGTCGCGGGTCAGGTTACTGACCACCTTGATCTCGCTGCTGGGAACGTTGTGCACGGTGCCGTCGCCGTCGCGCAGCACGGTCCGGCGAATCGTCATGGCTTCGACCACTCCCTGCACGCCCGCAATCTTGATGGTGTCGCCGATGTCGTACTGGTTTTCCACCAGGATGAAGAAGCCGTTGATGAAGTCGCGAACCAGTGTCTGCGCGCCGAAGCCGACGGCGACTCCGGCAATGCCGGCGCTGGCCAGCAGCGGCCCCATGTTGATGCCCAGCAGCGGCAGGATCTGCAGCGCCGCCACGAACATGATGAGGAACAGGCCTACGCTGTGGATGACGCTGGACAGCGTGCGAAGCTGTTGCGAGCGGACCGCCGACGGCAGTCCCTGGCTGCTGCTGAGATTGCCGAGGTGCCGCGCCGCGGCCTTCAGCAGCCGCGTCAGGATGAACGCGATGATGAGAACGCCGACGATTCGCGGCGCCTGGTGGCGTACGAAGTCGAAGCTGTCATCGCCCCAGCTATCGAGCACATGCAGGAGGTTGTCCTTGGCGCTATTTGGCCCAACTGTCACGGCTTGCAAGCGATGTAGCAGGGGAAAGAACATTGTCGCGGATTATAGCAATCGGGCTCGAGTAAGCGGATGGGGTTGCTACCGCGTGGTCGCCTTGCCGGTGGCCGACACCGGCACCTGCTCGACGATTTCGATGCCGAAACCTTCCAGTCCGGCTACTTTGCGCGGGTGATTGGTCAGGATGCGGATGCGCTTCAGGTTCAGGTCCGAGAGGATCTGCGCGCCGATGCCGATCTCACGCTGCGTCTTGCGCTGGCTTTCCGGCAGGGTTGGCAGGCGCTGCTCGTGATGGAACTGGATGGTCATGCGCTCGCCCAGGCGTTCCACGGAATAGCCCGTTGATGTGGAGTGGAGATAAATCAGTGCGCCGCGGCCCTCTTCGGCAATGCGCTGCATGGCAGCGTCGATGACGTTGCGGCAGCCGCATCCGGTCGCGCCGAANNGTAATCTCCGACTCGTAGGCGATCATGCGGAACTCGCCGTAGGCGGTGGGCACCATGGCTTCGGCCAGCCGCCGCACGTAGCGCTCGTGCGCCATGCGATAGCGGATGACCTCGGCGACGGTCAGCATCTTCATGTCGTGCTGGCGGCAGAACTCGGCCAGCTCGGGCACGCGCGCCATGGTCCCGTCGTCGCTCATGATCTCGCAGATGACGCCGGCAGGAACCATGCCTGCCATGCGCGCCAGATCGACGG
>PLBD01000146.1 GCA_003135315.1 Acidobacteriaceae bacterium
GACGGCGAAGTAGTCGCGCTCGATGACGAAGGTCGGGCATCATTCAGCCTGATGCAACAGCGCACAGGCTTTCGTGCCGGCGGTCGGCGTTCTGCCGCTAATGCGGACGTGCCCGTCCTCTATTACGCCTTCGACCTGCTCTATCTCGACGGCTACGATTGGCGAAAGCTCCCGCTCGAAGAGCGCAAGAAGAAACTGGCTTCGATCCTCATCACGGGGGACGCGCTGCGCTATTCCGATCATTACGAGAAGCAGGGCAAAGCGCTGTTCGAGATGGCGCGCGCCAAAGGCCTCGAAGGCATCCTGGCCAAGAAGCGCGACAGCATTTACCAGGAGCGGCGCAGCACCGAGTGGCTGAAGATCAAAATCACTCACCGCCTGGAAGCCGTGATCGGCGGCTACACCGAACCAGAGGGCAGCCGCGCCCATTTCGGCTCGATCGTGCTTGGACTTTATGACAAGCAAGGCCGGCTGATTCATGTAGGGCAAGCAGGCAGTGGATTCGACCAGAAATCGCTCGACGAAATCTGGAAACTCCTGAAGAAACGCGAGACCAAGAAGAATCCGTTCTACGGCGAAGTCGAGGCGCTGAGAAAACTGACCTGGGTAAAGCCGGAACTTGTGGCCGAGATTGAATATGCGGAGTGGACCGACGGCGCAAGCAGCGGCAGCGGACCGAAGCTGCGGGCTCCAGTGTTCTTAGGTCTGCGGGACGACAAAGATCCGAAAGATTGCCTGCTCGATGAAAAACGAACAACTGAGAACTGAGAACTGCTTTCCCCTACTTGATCTCCTTCATCGCCAACAGCGTTCCATAGTCACGACCATTAGGGTCAACGGCGCGGGCGACCACGCCGGTGAAAGCGTCTCGCAGTTCAGGATACTTCGCGACCAAACTTTTCATCACCGCAACATTGTTCTGATAAGCCTGCGTGGTGTTGGAAACATCCGCCGCCTGATACTTCACGACCAAATCCAGATCATCGCCCACCACTTGAGGAAAAATCGCGGTCAGCTTGTAGGTTGCTGTTGCGGCGGAGGCTCCGGCGGTGGTCGCAGAAAGTTCGACGGTCTTGCCCTCGGCCGGAAAATCTGCCGGTTGCAGCTTCTGCGACTCGTCGTAAAGCTTGTCGGAAGCTGCGGTGCTCATAAACGGCAAAGGAGAAACCAGAGAGATCGCCTCGAGATAATAAAGCCATGCGTTGTGCAATTGGCCTTTGCCCTGGAATTCGCGGGCGTGCGCGGCGAACCAGTCGCTGTCATGGGCGCCGGATTGTGCGGCTTTGATGTAGAGTCCGCCGAGTTTCCAGTCCGAAGATTGCTGCTGCAGGATCAACGAAACCGTGTATGCGCCTTTGGGCGACGTCGCGTCCAGGATGACAACGCCATACTTGCCGGGCGGAAGATTGTTCAAAGAAAAAACAGCGCTGTCACGGGTCTGGCCTTTGCTCCCGAAAACCCCGCAGAAAAACTCCGCGCGAGCAATGGGCGCCGACCCTTCCGCCTCCAGCAGAAACGGCGGACGAGCGCTGGCTTTGGAACCGGCAAGGGCAGCCTGGTTGTCTTTGACGGAGGCCTCAATGCCCGAAAAATCGGCGGCCAGGCTGGCGATAGCACCTTGACGGAGCGACGCCGCATCGCCTTTGGCAACGAGATCGAAGTAGCGCAGGCCAGCGGCAGTAAGAGCGGTGCGCGTGGCGTTGTCCATGTCGCTGGAGGTGGTACAAGTCTCCGCCAGGACACTCGACGCCGAAAGTGCCAGCAGAGCCAGCGCGGCACAGCGCAGCGGCAGGCTCCTGCGCCAAAGCGCAAAGGCCCCGCCGGTCAGAAAGCAACGTTTCAGGAAGCAGCTTACGTCTAGCACTTCTTTCGCTCCCAAGAGAGAAATTGTACGCTCTACGCGCATCCAGGAAGTGCAAGAGGTTGCACATCCGGGCCTGCAGCTGGCGTCGAATTTCCGCCCGCAAGGCAGCAAAGTCAATACGTTCTACAAGGTAGAGCAGTTATGGCGTGGCGGCGAACTGGCGGGTGCGAGGCCAAAAGCGGTGCTAGAATTGCTTTCATACACCTACCGTCTCCTCAGAGTGACTAAAGATAAAGATCGCAGTGGAGGTTTTTTCATGAGCGCGGCATTCAAGCTTACAGGGTTGCTGGTGGCGGGCGTCCTCTGCCTGCCCATCGCGGGACGGGCCGACACGCAGACGGTGCATCGAGTACACAAGGTAAAGAAACAGCTGCCGCCTCCGCTACCCTCGGGCCCGCAAGGGCCTGTGCCCCAGGTTCCTCTGGATGCGATCCCAGCAGTGGCGCCCGAAGTGACCTACCAGGATGGACTGCTGACCATTGTCGCCCCGAACTCCACGCTGGCCGACATTCTCCGCGGTGTCCACAAGCGTACCGCAGCCGATATCGATATCCCCGCCACTGCCAGTGAGCGAGTCGTGACCCGCTTGGGACCGGCGCCAGCGCGCGAAGTGATGGCCGAATTGCTGAACGGATCACACTTCAATTACATTCTGCTGGGTTCCCCGGAAGACGCGAACGCGCTGGTGCGGGTGGTCTTGGTAGCCAAGACCTGACCGGACACGCCGAATTCTCAACCGGTCCCGGCAGGCGTCACTGCCGCGCAACCCGTGGCCGCGTCCAACGTTTCGCCGGATGCTCCCGATACCGATACGGCGGAGGATGCCGCGGAAGAGACTCCCGAGCCGGGCACAGCTGAGGCGGAGCAACCCGACCAGCCTGGAGTGAAGACTCCGCAGCAAATGCTGCAGGAAATGCAGCAGCGGCAACTGCAAATGCAGCAACAACAACAAGCGGGACAACAAGCCGCATATTCAAATTTGAAATGTATAAGCTTATTGTCAGGCGCGAGCCCAGCGAACTGACCACTGTTCACTGTCCACTGCCTCTAAGCCAGCGCCAGGTTCAGATTGT
>PLBD01000332.1 GCA_003135315.1 Acidobacteriaceae bacterium
AACCGCGTCAGCCTGGGCGTGCAATCGTTCGTTGACAAGGAGTGTTCGTCCGTCGGACGGTTGCACACGCGCGAAATCACGCTTGCCGACATCGCCCGGCTGCGGGCGGCGGGAATCGGCAACATCAGCCTTGATCTGATCGCCGGCCTGCCACACCAGACCGAAGAGAGCTGGAACTTTTCTCTAAGCGAAACGCTCGCAACCGGCGTGCCGCATGTCAGCGTCTACATGCTGGAAGTCGACGAGGACTCGCGCCTCGGCACCGAACTGCTGGCGGGCGGCAGCAGATACCATGCGCATTTCGTTCCCGACGACGACCTGACCGCCGACCTCTATCTTGCCGCGTGCGAGCGTCTGGAAAAGGGCGGCGTGCAGCAATACGAGATCTCCAATTTCGCTCGGCCGGTGACGCATGGTATCGGTCTGCGCGAATCGCGCCATAACATGAAGTATTGGACGCGCCAGCCGTATCTGGGATTTGGCGTTGACGCGCACTCTATGCTGACCGCCGCGCCGGAGCTGAAAGAGCGCGGCATCGACGCCGTGCGCTTCGCGACTCCCGATTCGCTGGATGCTTACTCGTCCGCCGGAAATGAGCGCGAGGCGCGCGTGGAGCAACTTCGGTCGTCGCGCACGTTGATCGACGAGCAGGCGGCGCTGGAGGAATCGTTTTTTCTGGGACTGAGACTGAACCGCGGCATCTTACTCCGCGAACTTCAGGGGAAGTTTGGCGAGGCGGTGCTCGATAGCTATCGCCCCATCATTGCCGAACTTGCGGAAGCCGGGCTGCTGGAAAGCGACGCCCAGCGGATGCGGCTCACGCCGCGCGGCCGACTGCTGTCGAACGAGGTCTTTGGCCGGTTCCTGAAACCGGCGCGACTGGCTGCCTATCCCGCGACTTCTTCCAGTTGCTTCTGATCGATGTCGAAGTTGGAATAGACGTGCTCGACATCATCGTGGTCTTCCAGCGCCTCCAGCAAACGGATCATGGTGCCCGCCTGGTGGCCTTCGAGCTTCGTGTACGTCTGCGGCACCATGGAGACCTCGGCAACTTCCGGCTTGATGCCGGCTTTCTTCACCGCTTCCAGCACCGTCTCATAGGCCGACGGATCGGTCAGAATTTCCCAGTTGTCGCCGTCATCCTTCAGATCTTCGGCCCCGGTTTCCAGCACCAGGTTCATCAGATCATCTTCCTTGGCGGCTGATTTGGCGATGATGATGTCGCCCTTCTTATGGAACATCCAGGCGACCGAGCCGGCTTCGCCCATGTTCCCGCCGTTCTTGCCGAAGGCATGGCGGATCTCGCTGACCGTGCGGTTGCGATTGTCGGTGGAAACTTCGATCAGGATGGCCACGCCGCCCGGGCCGTAACCTTCAAAGGTGATTTCCTCGTAGGAGACGCCGGGCAATTCGCCGGTGCCGCGCTGGATAGCGCGCTTGATGTTGTCGGCGGGCATGTTCTCCGCCTTGGCGGCCGCCACCGCGCCCCGAAGCCGCGGATTTTTTTCGGGATCACCACCGCTTTTGGCCGCGATGGTGATTTCTTTTATTAGACGAGTGAAAATCTTGCCGCGCTNNCGCCCTTCTTATGCTTGATTGTTGCCCATTTGGAATGGCCTGACATGAGGGAACCTCGGATCTCGATGAACTTTGGGACGAGTGCTGATTGCTGCCCGCAGTTGCAGACACGCGAACACGGCTGCTTTGAACCGTTTCTAAGCAGTACGGGCGAAACCAGATTATATCCCGGCCCTCAATCCTCAGTCGAGAGCGGTGAGGCGGGTGGGGCGCCAGGAAGGATGCGATGGCCCCCAGCGCCTGGATTTCTTACATGCTGTCCGGGGGCACAATGTCAACCCGGCGCTGCTGCTGATAACAAGTGTCGTCGGTAGCCTGGCAGGCGGGATAGAGTTTGCCCCAGCCCGTGGCAAACATGATCTGCGCCTCATTGACGCCGTTCTTCACCAGCGTCGACTTCACAAACTGCGCCCGCCGGTAGGAAAGCACCAGGTTGTAGAAAATATCGCCGCGGATGTCGGCATAGCCCTGTATCCAGAGATGAGCATCGGGGTGCTGCTTCAGGAAATCGGCATCGGCTTGCAGCACATCAGGATCGATGACGCGGCTGTAAATGTTGAAGGGGAAGAATACGTCCTTCACATTCTGCGAGATCATCTGGGCCTGCGGGGAAGCTGNNGCTGTCCTGGGCCAGGGCCTTCGTGGCGGGGATGAAAACACTGAGTGCGATCAGGAAAGCAGCGAGGGAAACCCAAAACCGCTGGTTAGGCACAACGTGACGCATAACTCCTCCGATGCTGGATTTTGACGGTGGCCCCAAAACTCGGCGATTGTCGCACGAAACCCCAGACCTTCCCGGGTCGCTTCGAGGACCGGCAGCAAGTTTCTTCAGGAGCATAGATGAAGAGTATTACAGGAAGATGAAAAGCCGTTGCATGGGAACTCAAGTACGCACCGCATTTAAGTCCTTTCCCGAGAATCTGAAATCCGGAATCCCAACCTGTCG
>PLBD01000580.1 GCA_003135315.1 Acidobacteriaceae bacterium
CGACGAAGCCCTGGCGCTGCCGACGGAAGAAGCCGTGCGCATCGCGTTGCGCTCGCAGCAGATCATCGCGTATGAATCGGGCGTGGCGAATACCGTCGATCCGTTGGGCGGCTCGTACTTTGTCGAGCGGGGGACGCTCGACATGGAGAACGGGGCGTTCGATTATTTTGGGAAGCTCGATGCGCTGGGCGGCATGGTCGCGGCCATTGAGAAGGGATATCCCCAGAAGGAGATCGCCGAGGCCAGCTACCAGTTCCAGCGCGCCACCGAAGCGCGAGAAAAGATCACCGTCGGCGCAAATGAGTTCGTCGTTGAAGAGCCTTCACCGCACATTCTCTACATCGGCGAAGAGGTTGCGCAGGCGCAGAGCAAGAAGCTCAAGGCGCTGCGCCAGCGCCGCTCCAATGACGAAGTGCGGCGCTGCCTCGACGCGCTCAAGAAAGCCGCGGCTCAGGAGCCGAAGGCCGGCGACAACGGGCAAATCTCGCCCGTGAACACCATGCCGTTCATCGTGGAAGCGGTGAAGGCCTACGCGACGGTGGGCGAAATCTGCGAGGCGCTGCGCGAGGTGTATGGGACGTACACGGAGACGGCGTTTGCGTGAGGAAGCAGCTGTCAGCCGTGTTTTGTCAGTATCAGTAGATTCGGATATGCTCTGCCGTTCAGGCTCACTGAGACGCAGCTATCCTTGGAGCTTCAGTCCTGCCGCCTTGGCCAGCTTCGCTTGCCGCTCGTCAAAGGTCCAGAATCGCTCAGCCCCTAGCTCCAGGGCTGACGCGACATGCAGGGTGTCGAGAGTTGTGGGCGCTAGCCGCGTACCATGTTGCTGGGCGAGCCGCACGCATGTCTCAAAAGACATTTCCGGCATGCTTGTCTCCGCCCACACACCTCGCCCTCGATCCGCTATGAACTCCGAATTCAACTGCCGGGCGTCAGAGTCCGAAATCAGGCGGCGAAACTCCGCCCGCGCTACTGCATGTGCCCATTCCGCGCGATGTAGTGGGGTAAGCCATAGGCGGCGATGTCCTGAGATGCGGCGTCGTGCCAGGCCGGAGTTTGTGTCGCTCAGGTACAGAGAAACAAGGAAGCTTGAATCCACATAGATGCTCAATAGCGTGATCGCTTCCTTTCCTCAAGAACCATGTTTGGCAGCACCCGATCCCCGAATATCTTCCTGGCGCGGGCGGCGAAGTCGGGTATCTCAGCTGGGGGTTGGTCTCCGTTGGCGGGAACGATGCGGCCGATGAGACGGTCGCGCTCGCGCAGCTCCACCGTCTTTCCCGCTTGCAGCCAGGCTTTGAGCTGGCGGGTGTCGCGGAGTTGACGCATATTCACGGATGGCATGAAAGCAATGTGTCACATAATGTGTCACGTTGTCAATCTTCGTCCAGATAGTCCGCTTAGTCGACCGGCAACACGAACTGGTAGCTCTCGCCGCCGAGGGGCACGGTCACGCGCACCAGTCGGCCTTTCCTGCCGTTGTTCGCCGCGGCAGCACTCTCGGCGAGTTTGCCCAGCGGAAAATAGAGAACCCCGGCCACATTAGCGCGCGGCGGAACGGTGTTGGCCAACAGAGCGCACTGTTCCACGAAGTCAGGAGAGTTTTGCCGCTGTAGTTGGGCCAACGCATCCGCCCCCTGGCCCTCGCGGGTGCGGAGCCGGCACACCACATCGCATTCCGCCGGAGACGCCGTATCCTCATCCGATTCCAAAGCGCCGGGCGTATCGGTGTAGAGCATGCTGTTGGATGTTCCGCCGCTGCTATGGGCGCGCGCAGCCATAGCCCGCATCATCTGAAGGAATTCGGGACTCGCCATCTCGCTGGTGATAGGGGTGTCCGGTGTATTACTCCCTGCCGCAGCATTCACGCCGAATCGCACCATGTTGTACGACTTGCGCATTCTCCTGGCGAGTTCCGCGCCGGGAATGGCAGCCACGGCATGCCCGGCCACAGCGTCTTCCAGCATTATGGCTTCCGGCTTCACGGTGACCGAGCGCTGGCCGGCGTTATACACACGCACCTTTACCGCCAGAAACTTGTGGTTAATGACCGAATGAGCTGCGGCCACTACTGTGTGATCGTTTCCGCTGGCGTACTGATACGCGATTCCATCGACGTAGAACACTCCCGTGGCAACTCCTGATGGCTGGGGAGCCGGGGCTTCGGCTGGGGTCTGGGCAAACAGAGAACAGCTGAACAAGAGAACACATACTAGATATCGCATGAAGCCTCCGATCGCAGCGCACGGGAATCTGGATAGCAGATCGGCAAATGCGCCGCGCACCATGAACGTATGGAGGCACTTCTGCGTTTTCGCTCTTATAAAACAGGGCGTGCGGAAACGGGAATGTTGACCAACCTCGCTCATCACTGATCACTGTGCGGCCTGTGCTCGGGTGCTAAACTTGCTCGTGGTCAAAGCCATGCAGAGTCCTGCCGGCAGTACCGCGGACGATCCCACTTCTCCGGGGACCCTGTACCTAGTGGGAACGCCCATCGGTAATCTGGAAGACATCACGCTGCGCGCTCTGCGCACCTTGAAGGAAGTTGACCTGATCGCCTGTGAGGACACGCGGCAAACCGCCAAGCTGCTGAATCATTACGGCATCGAAAAGCCCACCCTCAGCTACCACGAGCACAATGAACTGACCCGCGCGGCGGAAGTGGTGGTGCATCTGGAGCGTGGCGATAACGTGGCTGTCGTGAGCGACGCTGGTATGCCCGGCGTCAGCGATCCGGGATACAGGCTGGTAGCGCTGGCCATCCGTCACCATCTCCGCGTGGTGCCCATTCCGGGCGCATCAGCGCTGCTCTCCGCCCTGGTCGCCAGTGGCTTACCCACAGATTCTTTTCATTTCGGAGGATTCCTGCCCGCCAAGACCGGCGCTCGGCAAACTGTCCTGGAGGCGGTCCGCAATTCTCCGCGGACGCAGATCTTCTACGAGGCCCCGCATCGCATCGTGGAATGCATTCGCGATGTCGTCGACGTCCTCGGCCCCGAGCGTCACGTGGTGATGGCACGCGAAGTCACCAAGCTGCATGAGGAATTCCTGCGCGGCCGCGCCGAGGACGTACTGGCGCAACTCGAAAAGCGAACGGAGATGCGAGGCGAAATCACGTTGCTGATCGGCAGGGCGGATGAGATGCCACACGCGCCGACTTCCAGCGATGCGGTAGCGAAGCGTGTGAAGGAATTGGTGGGCTCGGAAAAGCTCGAGGAAAAGGCGGCCCTGAAACAGGCAGCCAAGGAATTCGGGCTCTCCAAGAGCGAGGCCTATCGCAAGCTGCAAAGAGCCAAACTTTAACCGCGTCAGGCGTCCGGGCTACACGTGGGCCGGCAGTCAGTTGATGGAGGTGGAGGGCAAGCTGATGCTGCCTCGCTGATTGCCCGAGCCGGCTGCCGCCACTGCAACTCGTGAGGCTGGCGGATCGAGCGCTACCGAGGCCGTAGCCTGGGCCAGAATCCGGTGATGGACGACGAACAGTGCCAGTTCCAGACGGTCCGAAACCCCAATCTTGTCGAAGATGTTGCGCAGAGCATTCTTGACGACCTGCTCGCTGGTGAACAACTGGGCCGCGATCTCGCGGTTCTTATAGCCTTGCACAATCGCTGCGATGATTCGCAATTCCCTGTCCGAGAGCCGCTTGCGTACGCGCGCTCCTACCAGGTCTTCGTTGACCTCAACTTCCGCAGAATTCGGGCTCTGCAAGAACGATTGACCGTGCGCCAGCCGACGCACAGCCTCCACTACCATGCTGCCGCTGGCTGAGCGATAAATTACCCCCTGCACACCCATGCGCATGAAGTCGGAAGCGTCTTCGCTGTTGTCGCAGATCACCAGCACAGCGATCTGCCGCCTCTGGGCAATCTCCTGCACCGCGGGGAGGAAGGACAGGAAGCCAGTCGATAAGATGACTACTGCTGGCCGCAGCTTCTCCAGGGCGTTCAGAATCTGCTCGGGCGCGGGGGGCTGCCCCACGATCCGGAGGTCTTCCTCCACAGCCAGGAGCTTGGCCACACCAGCACGAAAAATGGCCTGATTGTCGGCGATGACTACGTTAATCATTGATAATATTGGAACGCCTTCCCTATTTCCTCTTTCCTGCCGTCGTTGCCTGACTCCGTATCTCCAGCCCGACTCTTCCGATCTCAGAGATAAAGTATCAGGCATTGGCCATGGCTGGCCGTTATAAGGAAGGTTCTACACCACGGATGGATTAATACAAATAGCTCTTTAGTGTTGTTTATCCGAAAGGCGTCCAGTAACTGGACAACCCATCCGGCAGAGCGCAACGCGCGCGGAACTTCAGCGCCGCGTGAACGTCTTATCCGCTCCATCACTGTTGGCAAGTTCCACGAGAAAAGCCGCCGTCGGCCACCGCCGGGTGCGCAGAGGTTCCCAGGTTGATTCCCGCCTCTCGTAATCTCGTCGTAGCTTGTATCATCAAATGTTGGCGACAACCCTCACATCCTCCCGCATTGAGACCCGGCCGAACTGGGCTGAGGTTTCCCTGTCTGCCTTGCGCCACAATTTTCGCGTGGTGCAACAGCACGTCGGCGCTGACGTCACGATTTGTGCGGTCGTTAAGTGCAATGCCTACGGGCACGGCGTGGAGGAATGTGCGCCCGCCTTGGAACAAGCTGGCGCGAAGTGGTTTGGAGTCACCTCCACCGACGAGGGAGTTGTGCTGCGCGAGTGCGGCGTTACGGGGCGAATCTTGGTCCTGTGCGGCCTTTATCCCGGCGAGGAAGAAGAAGCGCTGCGCCATTCCCTGACTCCTGCCGTCTTCCGTTTGGAGCAGGCAGAAAGCATCGCGCGCGCCGCCGCAAGACTCGCTCTGGCGCAGCGCGTCGCCATCCATCTCAAGATCGATACTGGAATGGCCCGCCTTGGTATCCCACTAACGGAGCTGGAGGCATTCGCCGAAGGTGTGAAGCGCCTGCCACAAATTGAACTGGAGGGCGTATTCAGTCATCTGGCGTCTTCGGAAGTGCTGGACGATGAGGACACTGCGCGCCAGATTGAGCGCTATGAGGCTGCCTTGCGCACGCTGGCGAATCATCGACTGCATCCGCCGCTGCGCCATCTGGCCAACAGCGGCGCAGTCGCCGGCCGGCCCAATACCTGGCACAACTTTGTGCGCCCAGGACTCCTGCTCTACGGATATGAGTATGCGCCGTCTCGCCACGACGGTTCGCCAGTAACCAACGTGTCCGCCCTGCCGCTCAAACCCGTGCTCTCATGGAAGACGCATATTCTGGGACTGCGCGATATGCCCGCCGGACAACCGCTGGGATACGGCGGCGCCTACGTCACTCCCGCGCCGGCGCGCATTGCCGCGGTGTCGGTGGGCTATGGCGATGGGCTGTCTCGCAAGATATCCGTTCGCAACGGTCACGATCCAGCCCTGTGCCACATTCATCCCTCTGTCGGTCACGGCGAAGTGCTGATTCGCGGACAACGTTCCCCCATCGTCGGTCGAGTCTCCATGGACCTGACGCTGATCGATGTGACGCGAATCGCCGGAGCCGCCATCGGCGATGAAGTGGTGCTGATTGGCCGCAGCGGCACGGAGCAGATCAGCGCCTGGGACATGGCACGCTGCTCCGACACCGTGGTCTACGAGACGCTGTGTAATCTCTCCAAACGCGTACCCCGCCGCCACGCGGAATAGCAGACATTCCGGCGAAACAAACCATCCAGGCTGGGCTCCGATTACTTATGGTAAAGCCCGTTCTTGGAAGCTATAGTATTGCAGGCTCGAGTCGAATGGTCTTCCCCCCGCGAAGCCTCATCCAGAGAAGTGCCTTGTGACGTTACATTCGGGTTCCCGGCTGTCACGTCCCGGAGCGGCAACGGTCACTGACAAGCCGTAGCCCGCACACGTGAAATATTGATGGGCGCTGCGGAAGTCAAGGATTGTGCGCACGAAGAGGAGCTCCTATATGTTTCGCGCTACCGGCAGAACTTCGGTTGTTTTCCCGGTCCTGTTTGTATTGATGGCGATTACAGCCAATGTAGCTGTTGCGCAGGGAGGACAGCGGTTCAGCAACGCTTCCCCTGACATTGGCTCGGCACGTCCCAAGGTGATCATGTCCACGGTGTTAGACCGTTCAGGTTCCATGACCGAGGATGGTGGAGCACTGGCAATCCAGTCGGCTGTGCCAGCCTTCATCGGTCTATTCAATAATTCGTTTGACGAAGTTGCGCTGCTTAGTTTCTCTTCCAACGCGCGGATAGACGTCCCCATCGGTCACAACTTCATAGCGCCCATTGATAGTGCTGTCGCATCGATGCAGTTCGTCGGCGGCACATTCGGCACGGGGGCAGGTAGCCAGCCCATTCTGAGCCCCACCATAGGCGCCCCTATGTCCCTCGCGGATTTGCAAAACAACAGCGTTGTCATACTCCCAGGGCAGAAGGTATCCAAGGTCCTGGTGTACTTCACAGACGGCTTGATGAATACGGTGCAGGACAATTTTCATTGCGGGGGTAAGAACAACAACAACTTAACGCTTATCAACTATGGAGGCTATGACTCAGGTAACTATGTCGGCTTCTTCGATCCCACTTGCAGCCCGACCTCATCCAACGGCTGCACCAATGAGTCGGGCCATGAGAGCCAGTGGGGCACGTGCAACGACGGCTGCCCGGACGGCTTCCCCTACGACGCCAACGGCGACATTTGCAAGAACGCTCAAGGCGGGCTGGTCACCACATTTCTCTCTCAGCAAACGGGGCAACAGACGCCATTTATCCGGGCCGATGTCACAGTTGAAAGCCAGTATCGTGCCATTTATACTGCCAATTCCATGCGTACCGAGAGCCCGGTCCCCACGTATATCTACACGATTGGGTTGGGCGACAGCGTATCTCCGGCCACGCAAGCTTTCCTGGCACAGCTAGCGAACGATCCTCGCTATCCAACTTATATTCCAAGCCAACCAGCAGGAGAGTTTTTTTATATACCGAACTGTCCCTCGCCCACCTGCACAGCTGAACTAAATGCGGCTTTCCAGGATATTGCCTCCAAGCTTCTTTACCCGTAAGGCTGCCTGCATCGGGAGTTCGGCTATACTTTCTCTCGCTGCAAGAGAGGAGCATCAGTGAAGAAATATTTAGTCGCTTTATTGTGCTGCGTCGCCATGGCTGCGACGGTCGCCTATGCGCAAAGCGCGGACGAAGGCTATCAGACCGCCACGGTTGTCTCGATCGAAAAAGTCGCAGTTAGCGCGCAGCATCCGGAAAATGGAGACCAGTACAAGATTTTCATGCGCATGGCGGGTACGGTCTACGGTTGCCGGGCCAGCGCTCCCGCTGCAGTTTTCATCGACTGGAGTCCGGGCAAGGAATATCCTGCCCAACTGAACGGAAAGCTCTTGCTGGTGAAAGGTCCTGGCGGCCAGGTGGAACTGAACATCTTCAAGAAAACACCCAAGTAGAAACGCCCGTGGCGCCGGGGCCCGTTCTGTCATCCCGAGCGGAGCGAAGTCGAGGGACCTGCTTTTCTCCACTCGCTTTGGCGAGGCCTACAAACTGACTACTGGCAACTGGTTTATTACCCCAGTCGATAGAAGCTCAGCGCCGCGTCTCCCTGCTCCAGGCGCCGGTATCGCAGCAGCGCTCCGAAGCGCTCCTCGAGCTCGAACTTCTTTTCATGCTCGGCAATAACCACACTGGAAGGCCGCAGCAACCGCGACTGCGACAGGTATCCAAGCGTCTGTTCATAGGTCCCGCGCATCCGGTACGGCGGATCCAGAAAACAGTAATCGCAAACCACGCCTGTCGTCTCCAGCAGCGGCAGCGCCTTGGAAACCTCGCGTTCGTGGAGTTCGTAACCGGTCTCGATTCCAAGGGCGGCAAGATTTTCGCGCAGCAGGCGGGCATGTTTCTTCGCCGACTCCACGAAGTACACTTCGCGCGCTCCGCGGCTAAGCGCTTCAATCCCGACCGCGCCGGTTCCCGCATAGAGATCGAGCCAGACACTATCCGTGAGGCTGCGCGCGGCGGCGAGGATATCGAACAACGTTTCGCGCAGACGATCGCTAGTGGGACGCAAATCGAGGCCCGGCAACGAGCGCAGAGGGCGGCTGCGATATTGTCCGGCTATAACGCGCATGAGACAGCATAACTGATAGCTGATGGCCGACGGCTGATAGCTATAGAATGAATCCAGAGGTTGTGTGCAGCAATGAGAAGTTGGTCGATACCGGCAGGACGTTTGTTTGGAGTGGACATCCGCATCCACCTTACTTTCCTGTTTCTGCTGGTGTTTGTATGGTTCACGCAATCGGTCAATCTGGGCCCGGCGGGCGCAGCACGCGGATTGGCGCTGGTCGCCATCATCTTCCTCTGCGTCGTGCTGCATGAACTGGGACATGCGCTGGTCGCCCGCCGCAGCGGCGTAGCTGTGCGCTCCATCATCCTGCTGCCCATTGGCGGCGTCACGCTTATGGAAGACACCGGCCAGCGCACCGCCGATCCCGCCCGCGACATCCGCATCTCGATTGCCGGTCCGCTGGTAAACCTGCTGCTTGCCGCCGTATCAGGATTAGTGATCCTTCTCTTCTTGCCGCAGGTCAACCTCTGGGGCCGGCCGCTGGTCAGCGCCGCCAACCTGCCGCGCGCCCTGTTTTGGGGAAACATATTTCTCGGCGCCTTCAACCTTCTCCCCGCCTATCCCATGGACGGCGGCCGCGTGCTGCGCGCTCTTCTGGCAGAGCGCATGGAGTACGTCCGCGCCACGCGCCTGGCCGTGACCATTGGCCAGGGATTTGCCATGTTGTTCATCTTTCTCGGCGTGTGGAACACTTGGCTGATGCTGATCGGCTTCTTCCTGTTCGTCGGCGCGCAACTTGAGGACCGTTCCGTTGTCTTCCAGTCGGTGCTGGAAAGTGTGCGCATGGAAGACGTGATGTTGACCGGCTTCTCAACCCTGTCGCCGGCCGACACGCTGGAGGACGCGCTGCACAAGGCCGTCCACACGCTACAGGACGACTTCCCAGTCGTTCGCGGCAGCGATATGGTGGGCATTATCAGCAAGCAACGCATTGTGGAAGCGTTGCGCCGGAGCGGGAACGGCTATGTGCAGTCGGCCATGGTGCGGGCTTTCGACATCGCGCAGAGCACCGACTCGCTGGCGTCCGCGTTTCGCAAGCTCGGCCGCCAAGGCCTCAACATGATCCCCGTGGTTGATCAGCAGCGGCTGGTGGGAATCGTCACCATGCAGAACCTGATGCACAGCATGACGCTTTTGGCGGAAACCAGACGCCTGAGACGGCAACAGGAAAGCGAATAAGCGAACAGCCCCGCCCCAGCCAAGGGAGTGGAGAAAAAGCAGGTCCTTCGACTCCGCTTCGCTCCGCTCGGGATGACAGAACGGGGCACCCGACTAGAAACTCGACACTGGAAGCTCGGAACTTCGTCACCTAATCTAGGCCGCCGAACTCGCCACATTCCGGATGGCCAGCGACACCATCAGCCGGGTTATGCCGGAAATGAAGATGCTGATACCGAACAAAGTGCCTACCACCCATTCGGAGTTGATGGGCCAGTGTGCCCAGATGAGAATGCCGAGCAGGATCGTGACGATGGCGTCGCAGAGCACCCATCCCCAGCCATTGTGAGGCCGCATCCGAAATGCCAGCACCAGAGCGAAGACGCCGTAGACGAGAAGAAAACATGCCAGGAGCAAGGTCAACGCCAACAATGAGCCTACCGGATGCATGATCAGGTAAATGCCCGCGATGATGTAGATGATCCCAAGAATGATCTCCAGGGCAATGTGCAAGCCGCCATGGGTCCGAAAAGCGAACATGATCTGCGCAAAGCCGTTGAAGATCGCTGACCATCCCACAACCAGCGCGATAAACAGCCCGGACACCCCGGGTTCCACCATGGCGATCAGACCTGCCACAATCATCAGAATGCCCAGTGCGATGGACCAGCCAGAGGCCTTTTTTAAACCGCTAAGAACTGCTTCAGCCATAATTCAATTCCTCCATTTGTGTTTGGGCGCAGGCGGACACAAATTGCCGGCGCTGAAGCTGAACTGCAACAACCGACAACAAAACCTTGATACCAGACTGGATCGAAGAGCCGAAGATATTGTGCGCGAGCCGCGAGCTATATTCAACCGTTTAATCGCTCGGGAACCGGTTCGATTATGTCGAACAACCGCATATCGACTGCAACTTTTTCGCCGCGGCGAGATTTCTTTGCGAAGTTCGCTACCGCATCGGCCATGAAGGCATTGGCAAAACGAGCTCCCCTCACTACGTCGTCGGAGATATAAGACGTGCACGTCTGGACGATGGTGGAAAAGGTTTCGTCGAAGGCCTTTAACAGCACCAGGATCTCCGCGTTGGCCTTACGCAGCGCTTCCGGGCTCTCGCCGCGCAGAGGACTCTGTTCGTCGATGGGATGCACCACGGTCCAGGTCAAGGGCAGGAACACTACGCCGTCGCGTTCCAGAGTAAGCGGATAGTAGCGCCGGGTATTCACGCCATCCACCTGCTCAAAGCGGCTGAAGATCACCTTCGCGGTAATTTCGATCAGTTCGTTGGAGCGGGCGTTAGCCACCCGAAATTCCAACGCGTTTATGCCCTGATATGGCGCAACCACAGCATGGCTGCTGAACACAATATTCGCCGTGGGACGCGAAAAGCGAGCGAACACCAGCCCGGTTGCGATGGCAAAACCCATCAAGCCGGCCAGCGCCTCAACTGTAACGACCACGTTGGCGCCGATGCCGATGGGTACGACGTTCCCGTATCCGATGGTGGAGATGGTCTCCACACTGAAAAAGAAAGCGCGCAGAAAAGGCGGCAGGTCCATTCCGGGCGCAGTAGTGATCAGAGACTTGGGGCCGCACGCCAAATAAGCAAGGGCGAAAATCGCGTTCGCCACAAGGTAGCCGCCAATGCCCAGAAGGGCGAATTGTCCCCAGGGCATGGTGAGCAAAGCATGATAGAGATTCAGCGAAGCCCGGACACCCAGACCACGACGCTCCACATTGAAACTGCCATTGCGATTGAGCAGGCGCTGATGACTCTCGCGCGAGACGACCGCACCGAAGCCAAGATCGCGAAGGTCCTGCTCGTTGATGGGTTGTGGCCGTGAAACCATGGGTTGTTCGATGCCCCCGCTCAGGCGGCGTTGCAGAAGTATAACGGGTGCGGCTCGGAAATTCTTCTGGCCAAGGGCAAATGCAATGCAGAGCATTCGTCGAGAGGGAGCGTCTCGAGGATCCTCCTGAAGAAAAGAGACTTACAAGGAGTGAAACTGACGCGGCAATCGCAGAACGGCGAAATACGGGTATCTCGTCTATTGCAACAACCCGACCTTGAGAATCGGCGTCGTGGCATTGGGATTCAGCGCCATCATTAAAGCGCCGCTGCCGCTCAGATTCAGCTGGTCGGTGATGATGTTGCCCCAGATAAGCGTTCCACTGCTGGTTCCCCCCGGCACCTGGAAGACGGTCGCATAGCTGGTCGAATGAAAATACAGCGTGCCGGTATAGGCCAGGGTTCCGGATCCTTGCAGCTGCGGCGAGGCGGTGTCGGCGTGGTCCATAAACATCAGCAGTCCGCGTATTGTCCCCAGCGAATCCGTGGTGTCTCCCGCGCTGTCGTAGTAGGTGCCTAGCGTCGTGCACTGCGCTAGCATGATGTTTGTATCCAGAGCGCTGGCCAGGTTCAGATATGAAGGCGGCGTACTGCCATTGCATGTCAGATCGGTCACCGGCGCCTTGTCGACCCGCGGAGAGTCGGGAGCTCCCGATGCCCCACTGATTACCGGCTTGGCGGTTCCGTGAAAGTAGAACATGACACCGTCAGTCTGGTGCCAGGTCCACGGACCTCCGCCACCGTTGCCATTGGCGCCGGCGGTCTGGGTCATAGGGCTGCAGTTGCCGGTGGTGGGCGTGGTGTTCACCACGCCTTGCGAGTTGGCGCAGGCCTTTGCCATGCGGATGGAGTCGCTACCGCCGATCGCCAGGTCGCCGTCCATGTAATACACGCCGGGAAGGAACGTGATCACGTCGTTGCCATTTTCGCTGATTCCGTTGGGATAGTATCCGGGAGCGTATTCATGGCAGCCGCGGCAATACCAGCTCTTGCTGCCATACTGGGCCAGATTACAAGTCCACCAGGTGCTGTCGTTGTAGCTTCCATAATTCGTGGGCGCGGTGTCGGGGCACCCATCCATCTCAGGCGCGGCCAGATTGTAGTAATAAGTGCCGTTGTTGTGCGTGGCTTTGGTGAGCGGGGTGACGGTTTTCATGCCGGCCGCGGCGGGCACACCGGCATAGGGGTCGGGAACCGGGCTGGCCGGCCAGTCCCAATGCCCCGTCGTTCCTCCATCAAAGCCCGCTGTCAACCCAGTGTTGCCGTTGGTTCCGTAGCAGCCGGTAGAGGGTCCGGGAGCCGTGTGCGGACCGCCGTATGTCCCCACGTCGGAACCTGTCAGATTCGGACCGCCCTTGCTGGTATCGATGACACCGCTCGAGCTGCACGCGACGGCGGTACTGCTGCTGGAATTCACCACGATGCTGCGCGGCGGGCCGCCCACGATGGTCAACGACGCCCCTCCGGAGTAAGACAGCGCTCCCGACATGCTGGGATGCAGCACCATGATGGGAGCCCCTTGCATGACCTGCGTCAGGCCGCAAGTGGAACTGGCCCCA